>JARFRI010000327.1 GCA_029287335.1 Phycisphaera sp.
CCCCCCCCCCCCCCCCCCCCCCCCCCCCCCCCCCCCCCCCCCCCCCCCCCCCTTAACAACCAACCCCCACCCACCCACAACAACACTAGAGTTGGATCGTCGGCAGCGTCAGATGTGTATAAGAGACAGAGACAAACACACTACTCAAGGCCGAGTTCACGACCGACACCCTTAGCGAAGATGCGACCTATGAATGCCAATTCGGATCGGTCAAACGCGCAACGCACTGCAACACCCAGGCAGACACCGCCCGCTATGAATGCCCCGGGCAGCGGTGGGTCGATCTGTCGGATGCGGGTGCTGGCCTATCGCTGATCACCGATTGTAAATATGGCTACGCGGTGCGTGATGCGCGGATGACCATCAGCCTGCTACGCTCAAGCACCTACCCAGCCCCGCAGCAGGACAAAGGCAAGCACCACTTCCGCTACGCTGCCTACCCACACAAGGGCGGCTATCGCGAGGCAGACACGGTCGGTGTGGCTAAACGCTTTTGCAGCCCCGTTCGATGGGGCGGATCCGGTGAATCAACGACACCTGACGAGGCTTGGATCAAGTCCGACAACCCACATCTGATCATTGATACGATCAAGCCCGCTGAAGATGGCAATGATGTGATCGTTCGTATGTACGAATCGATCGGCAGTAGGTGCAACGCGACGCTTGAGTTGGCCAGCCAACTGCGATCATCTCAACTCAGCAACACCTTAGAAGATTCATTGGCGCCGATTGAGTTCGATCACAACCGAATCTGTGTTTCGTTGCGCCCGTATCAAATCATGACTTTAAGACTGGGGGTCGAGTGTTAAGACGTGAATATGGCTTTTTCAGATGCTGCAGACTCGTACTCGTCTTGGTGATCATGGTCGTGCCATGTTCGCTTAGCTGTACCGCAGCAGAGAAAGATGTGGCCAGCGAAGGCACGATGAAGGGCAAGGTCTATGCCGGCTACCAGGGATGGTTCGGCACGCCCGGCGATGGTAGCGGTGCCGGCTTTGAGCACTACCGTGTCCGGCACAAAGGCGGGCCGACCTTTGAACCCGGGTACTCGGCGATCGACCTTTGGCCGGACCTTTCCGAGTTCGACGAGGATGAGAAGTACCCGACCCCCTTTAAGCACGCCGACGGCAGTACCGCCTATGTCTTCAGCTCGGCCAAAGCCAAAACCGTCGATCGACACTTCAAGTGGATGAAAGACTACGGCATCGACGGCGTCTTCCTCCAGCGCTTTATCGCAACCCTGAAGAGTAATCACAAGCGCAAACACCGCGACAGAGTTTTTGCCAATGTCCGCGCTTCTGCGGACAAGCACGGTCGAGAGTGGGCGATCATGTACGACCTCTCGGGCGTCGATAACGATGACATCCGCAAGTATCTCGTCAACGACTTCAAGCAGCAGGTTGATGCCAACGACCCGCGGAAGTCTTCGAACTACATCCGACACAATGGCAAGCCCGTTGTCGCGGTGTGGGGCGTTGGGTTTGGCGACGACCGAGACTACGATCTGACAACCTGCCTTGAAATCGTTCGGTTCCTCAAAAATGATCCGGTCTATGGTGACAACGCGGTCATGCTTGGCGTGCCTTACTACTGGCGCATCGGCGAACGCGATGCAGTGGACGACCCGCTATTGAATACGATCATCAAAGAAGCCGACATCATTAGCCCGTGGTCGGTGGGTCGTTACAAGAAGCCATCGGTCGCGGAGAAACGGATCGCCGAGCAAGTCCGTGGCGATCTGGAATCGACGAATGAAACCGACACGGCGTATTTGCCCGTGATCTTCCCGGGTTTTAGTTGGCAGAACCTGCAGAAGTCGCGTGGCGTCGATGCTGATCTCGCATCGATCCCCCGCTTGGGCGGCGAGTTCTTATGGGCCCAGGCGAGCACGGCAAGGCAGGCCGGGGCCGAGATGGTGTACATCGCCATGTTTGATGAGATGGACGAAGGCACTGCGATCATGAAGTGCACCAACGATCCGCCGGTGGGCAAGAGCAATTTCTTGACCTATGACGGCCTGCCCAGCGACCACTACCTCTGGCTGTCGGGTCAGATCGGCAGGCTGTTTCGCGGCGAATTGCGGGCCGATGCACCGATGCCCAAACGCAACGACTAGTCCACACTCTCTGACCGTCACTCGATCCGGCCTGACGTATGAACTACCTGCAGACATATGACTACGCGATCATCGTTGTCTACCTGATCGGGCTAATCGGGCTTGGCCTCTTTCTAAAGAAGCGCGCGTCGGCCAGTGTCGAAGACTATGTCATCGGCGGGCGCAATCTGCCTTGGTGGATGCTCGGCTTCTCCGGCATGGCCAGCTTCCTTGACGTCGCGGGCACGATGCTCATCGTGTCATTCCTTTTCATGCTCGGGCCACGCGGGTTGTTCATCGAGTTCCGCGGCGGGGCGGTGCTCGTGCTTGCGGTCATGATGCTATGGACGGGCAAGTGGCATCGGCGCTCGGGCTGCCTGACCGGGGCGCAGTGGATGATCTTCCGCTTCGGCGATGGCCTGGGCGGGCGCTTCGCGCAGTTGGCCAAATCATTGTCGGTCTTCATCTGGGTCGTTGGCATGCTGTCGTACCTAGCCAAAGGGGTCGGGCTGTTTTTGTCGATGCTCCTGCCGTTTGAGCCGATGACCTGCGCGCTTGGGCTCGTCGCGGTGGCGGCGGTTTACACGATGTTCTCCGGGTTCTACGGCGTGGTGGTGACGGACTTAATCCAATCAGTCGTGATCATCGCGGCCGTCGCGATTGTTAGCTTCCTCGCGCTCGACAAACTCCAAGGTATCGAGTCACTTAGCGCCTTAGCCCAGAGCGTCACCGGCAACGCGAACTGGATCAAAGCGACGCCGAGCACGCACGCCGACCTACTCAAAGGTTACGAGGCGCAGGAAGCGCTGCTGACTTTCGCGTTGTTCTACCTGTTTAAAAACCTCTTCTTCTCTACCGGCACAGGTGATGATCCAAAGTTTTTCGGTGCTAAGAACGATGCGGAGTGTGCCAAGCTCTCGTTCCTGTGGATCTGCGTAATGGGTATCCGTTGGCCTTTGATGATCGGCTTCGCGATCCTCGGCCTATTCCTGGTCAGCACGATGTTCCCCGACCCGGGCAGTGTGACACAAGCATCCGAACTCATCCGACAGTTCCACCCGGATGTCACCTCAGCGGGCTGGCATGAGTTGGTCTCCAACATCATCAACCAGCCCAAACAGGTGGACCCCGCGTTGATCAGCGGACTTCAATCCTTGCTTGGCGAACAGGCTTGGCAGGACAAGCTATTACTCGTCGGGTTCCATGGCGATGTCGATCCCGAGCGCGTCATGCCAGCGGTTCTGCTCAATCAGATCCCGACCGGGCTGCGCGGGTTGATGCTCATCGGGCTGCTTGCCGCCTCGATGTCGACCTTCGACTCGAACGTCAATATGGCCGCAGGCATCTTCATGAACGACTTGTATATGAAGTACCTCCGCCCCGCCGCATCGATCCGCGAGACCGTCTTCGCGACTTGGGGTTTCATCGTGGTCGTCGTGATCATCGGTTTTCTCTTTGCCTTCCAAGTCAAATCGATCAACGACATCTGGGGCTGGATCATTATGGGGCTGGGCAGCGGCTTGATGATGCCGACGATCCTTCGGCTGTACTGGTGGCGATTTAACGGCACGGGCTTCGCCACCGGGCTCATCGTCGGCCTACTCGCCGCGGTCATCCAACGCCTCGCCTTCCCCGACCTGGATGAACGCAATCAACTCTTCCTCATCGGCGGCATCGGCCTAGTCGCCTCCATCGCAGGCACCTACCTCTCCGGCCCAACCGACCGCGAGACACTCGAAAACTTCTACCGCAAGACGAGACCCTTCGGCTTCTGGGGTCCGCTTAAGCACAGCGTTGACGAGCAAACCCGGGCCGACATGGCCACCGAACACTGCCGGGACATCCTCGCGATCCCGATCACGCTAACTTTCCAGATCCTCTTGTTCCTCACACCGATGCTTGCCATGGTCGGCAACTGGCCCGCAACGGCAGTCTGCGGCGTAGGGCTGGCCGTCTCATGTATCGCGCTCTGGGCGTTCTGGCTGCGACACCAGAAAGTCACCGTTACCGATGAAGGCGAGCTAGGACCCCAATAAACACTGAGACGAATCAAAACAGAAAGACTTTTATATGTGGACTCGAGCAGATTATTGCTTCTTACTGATGGTTACTCTCTCGGCACTTATGGCTGGCTCAGTCTTCGCTCAAGACAAACGCCCCAACATCGTCGTCATCCTCACCGATGACCTTGGCTACGGCGATGTCGCTTGCTACAACCCCGAGTCAAAGGTACCTACGCCGAACATAGACGCGATGGCTAAGCAGGGCATGCGGTTTACTGACGCGCACAGTCCCGCAACGGTTTGCACGCCGACGCGCTATGCGCTGCTGACTGGACGGTTGAGTTTCCGAACCGGCCTATTCCCGATCTTTAATGGGCTGCAGGGACCAAGCTTGATCGAGCCCGAGCGATTGACGCTGCCCGAGCTACTCAAAGATGCGGGTTATGCGACCGCGATGTCGGGAAAGTGGCACCTTGGTATGACGTTCTATGACAAGCAAGGCAAAATCTTGAGTGCTCGCGGCACTGGCAAGATCATGGACGCCGACTACAGCCGACGGATTGATGGCGGGCCGATCGATCACGGCTTCGATACGTTCTTTGGAACACCGAACTGCCCGGCGACGGACTACCTCTACGCCTACGTCGAAGATGCGCATATCCCCAATCCGCCGGTCGCGATGATCGACAGAACGGCCTATCCCAAGCATGCGTTTAATTTTCAGTTCAGGGGCGGCTACGCCTCGCCAGACTTCGATGCGTCTGAAGTCGACATGGTGTTTCTTGAGAAGAGCCAAGCCTTCATTCGTAATCACACGAAGGCGAATCCTGACCAGCCGTTCTTTCTCTACCACGCGATGCACGCGGTACACCTGCCGACCTTGCCTGCCGAGCAGTTCTACGGCAAGACCGAAGCCGGCCCGCACGGCGACTTTATCTACATGATGGATCACATCGTCGGCGAGTTGATGAAAACCCTTGAAGAAACCGGGCAAGCGGAGAACACGCTGGTGGTCTTCTGCTCAGACAATGGGCCGGAGACCGGTACCGTACTGCGGATGATCAAGGCCTATGACCACAACGGGGCGCACCCTTGGCGAGGGCTCAAGCGTGATTCATGGGAGGGCGGGCATCGCACGCCAATGATCGTAACATGGCCTGGCAAGGTCGAGCCGGGGACGACGTCCGACGAATTGATCAGCCTGCTTGATCTGTTCGCGACCTCGGCAGCGATCGCCGGCAAAGACTATCCCAGTGACGCTGGCGAAGACAGCTACAACATGTTGCCTGTGCTGCTGGGCGAGCAAGGCGACGATCCTGTTCGGCCTTATCTGGTTCAGCAAGGCCACTCACAGAGTCTTTCGATCCGCATGGGCGACTGGAAATACCTCGACCACAAGGGATCAGGCGGCACGAACTATTTCAAAAAAGACCCAAAGAAGAAAGGCCCGGTCCACCTGCTACTGCCCGAGTTGGACCCCGATGCGCCTGGCCAACTCTACAACCTCAAAGACGACCCCGGTGAGACGACCAACCTTTATAGCAAGCATCCGCAGATCGCGACCAAGCTCAAAGCCATGCTGGATGCGTCCATCGAGTCCGGCCGTAGCACCGGGACACGTCCATAACACCGAAAACATTGGCAACGTCGAGTTGATCCCGATCGAGCCTGGCAAGCCGACGCAGAATGCGTATGTGGAGCGATACAACCGGACGTTCCGCGGCGAGGTCTTGGAC
>JARFRI010000384.1 GCA_029287335.1 Phycisphaera sp.
CGACAAGAAAACACTCAAGCCGATTGGCGAGTGGAACACCGGACGCGTCGTCGTCAACGGCAGTAAGGTCGAGCATTGGCTCAACGGCGAGATCGTCGTGGCCTACGACTTGAATAGCGAGGCGTTCAAAAAGATCAGCCAGGGCACGCACTACAAGCAGTGGGCGAAGTTTGCCAAAGAAAAGAAAGGCCACATCGCCTTTCAGGACCACACGGACGACGTCTGGTTCCGGAACATCAAGATCAAGGAACTACCCGAGCCAAACGAGGCACAAACCTTTGACCCTACTGCAACGCCTCCTGCCAAGGAACTAGAAGAAGGCTTTGCCTCCCTCTTCGATGGTACGTCAACTGAAAACTTCCGCGGACTGAAGCTCGACGATGTGCCCGACAAATGGGTGATTGACGGCGGCTCGCTGCATTACACCGGTGGCGGCGTCTACACCCGGGACCTGGTCACGAAAAAGAAGTTCACTGACTTCGACCTGCGGTGGTTCTGGAAGATCGAGAAAGGCGGCAACTCCGGCGTGAAATACCGCATGGATGAAAACAAGTCTTACAAAAATATCCACGCGCTAGGCCTGGAGTACCAGATGATCGACGACGTGAATCACGCCGACGCCAAGAACACTTCCAATCACAGCACCGCCTCAATCTATGATCTTTACGAATGTAATGAGAAGAAGAAGGTCAACCCCCCAGGC
Organism: Phycisphaera sp.; assembly: GCA_029287335.1. GTDB lineage: Bacteria > Planctomycetota > Phycisphaerae > Phycisphaerales > Phycisphaeraceae > JAHQVV01. The sequence continues at coordinate 704 of JARFRI010000384.1, forward strand.
CAGTGGAACAGTTCCCGCCTGGTCGTGCATGGCGACAAGGTCGAGCACTACCTCAATGGAGAGCTAGTCGCCTCCTGCGAGATCGGCTCGGACGATTTCAATCAGCGGTTGGCCAAGAGCAAATACAAAAAGTTCGAAGGCTTCGGTCAGGCCAGCCCGAGCCATATCGTGCTGCAAGATCACGAGGACAAGGTGTGGTTCCGCAACATCCGGATCAAAGAACTCGGCGAGTAATCGTTTGAACCCCGATAGTGGCTGGCGCACTTCATTCTCAACCGCCTCGGACCAAGCCCATGGGACTGACATTGAACAACCTGCTCGCCTGCCTCACGATGACATTGATCACGCTCACCGCCTGCGCGGCCGTTGCGCAAGACAAAACACCACAGGCGGAGGCCGCTTCAGCGGCCGGGGCAGAAACGAACGAGCAAGCGCAACCTGAACCAGCGCCGATAGATCAACCCGAGACCAACGCTGAGGTCGTCTCGATACTTAACAAGATCGAAACCGCCTCGGCCAAGCTCAACACCCTCAAGACCCGCGTTCGCTACACCCGTTTGCAAGGACTCACCGGCGACGAACAGCGACGCTTCGGCGATTTTTATTATGTCGCGGGCGACGACGAGCAACCGACGCGCTTCGCGGTGCTGTTTGATCGGCTCGTCATCGACGAGCGTGCCCGGCCGATGGAGACCTGGTACATCTTCGACGGCAACTGGCTGCTCGAACGCGACCACGACGATAAGACCGCGGTACGCCGAGAGCTTGTGCCCAAGGGTGCCCAGCGATCCGACATGCTGAACATGGGTGAGGGTCAGATGCCCATTCCACTGAAACTCAAGGCCGACCAGGTGCTCAAGCAGTACAAGGTCGAGCAACTCGAGGATGTCCCTTTCGGCGATCAGACGCTGCACCACCTCAAACTCACCCCGCGCAAGGCCGGCAAAGACGCGACGCCCATGGAACTGTGGTTCGACAGTCAATCACTGCTGCTTCAAAAAGTCGTGACCGAAGATGACGGCGACGAGATCGAACTGCTCTTCCCAACCCCCACGCTCAACCCCGAAATCGATAGCGACGTCTTTGACACGAAGCTGCCCGACAAGGACGACGGCTGGCAGGCACAGGAAGTGGCGCTGAAGTGATTTGGTGATGTGGTGATTTGGCGAAGTATGAGAGTACACATGTATTGTTTATCGACTTCTAGGTGTGCTGTTCGCGGCTAAGAGAATCTCCCCTGCAAAAGCAACCAAAGCGTCGTACTTCACCAAATCGCTACATCACCAAATCGCCAAATGCTCAGCCAACTGATCCATCTGCTCGATGCTGTTGTAGAAATGCGGCGAAGCACGCAGATGCCCCACGCGATGGGCGATGATGATCTGCTGCTCGGCTAGCGACTTTACAATCCCCGCGTGCTGGTCCTCACGGCCCGGCAGATCAAAGGCCACGATCCCGCTGCGCTCGCTCGGCCCCGGTGGCGACACGACGACAAAACCCTTCTCCGTCAGCCGTCCGAGCAGGTGCTGGCACAGCGCATCGACACGCGACCACACCACATCCAGCCCGACTTCCATCAGTAAGTCCAGCGATGCCCCCAGGCCACGGATCGCGTTGATGTTCCACGTGCCTGGCTCGAACCGCCGCGCATCGGGGTAGTACCGCTCGTCGTAGCTGCCGTAGTCTAGGTGGTTGTACCGCCCAAGCCAACCCGCGATCGGCGGGCGAAGCTGCTGGCACAGGTCCTCTTCGCAGTACATGAACCCCGCGCCCTCGGGACCGAGCATCCACTTATGCCCATCGGCCGCAAGGAAGTCGATCCCCAGT
>JARFRI010000042.1 GCA_029287335.1 Phycisphaera sp.
AATGATCAATCACCGCGGCGGCCCAAGAATCGGGCGCAGCTTGCCGTCCTGCTGATCGAGCAATCGCTTTGCCTCTTCGAGTTCGACGCCACGGATCGCCATGATGAGTGCGGGCTTGACTCGGCCCTCCGCGGTGGTGAGCACGTCCGCCGCTTCTTCGCGGGTGATCTTTGCCTGGCTGGACACGATGCGGATCGAGCGGTCCATGAGTTTTGCATTGGTCGCGCGGAGGTCGACCATGAGGTTGCCCCAGGCTTTGCCCATCTGCAGCATCGCGGTCGTGCTGATCATGTTCAGCGCGAGCTTCGTGGCGGTGCCTGCCTTCATGCGTGTTGAACCCGTGAGCACCTCGGGGCCAACCAATAGTTCGATCGGCTGATAAACGACGGCGGGCAGTTCGGGCCGAGGCGGGATACTTACGGGTTCATTCGGCTTGACGACCTTGGCGCGCGGCCGAGTCATCAGCGTCTTGATCGGCACACAGGTCATCAGCGATGTCTTCGCGCCCTGCTTGTGCGCGTAGTCGATCGCGCCCCAGACGTAAGGCGTCGTCCCACCCGCTGCGATGCCGATGAGAGTGTCGTGCTCGTTGAGCTTTAGTTTTTCAAGGGCGGGCACCGCACCGTCGCGTTTGTCTTCAGCACCCTCGATCGCTTTGCGCAGGGCCTTGTCGCCGCCCGCGATGAGGCCGACGACTTGATCGGGGTCTGAGCAAAACGTCGGCGGACACTCGCTGGCATCGAGGACACCGAGCCGACCCGACGTCCCCGCGCCGCAGTAGATCAGTCGGCCGCCCTGCTTCATGCCCGCGACGACGATCTCCGTGACCTTCACGATCTGTGGGATCGCCTTGCGTAGAGCGAGCGGCACCTCCATATCCTGTGTGTTCATCAGCCGAAGCGTCGCCTCGATCGATAGCGCATCAATTGCAGCAGCGGCGGCGTTGCGCTGTTCGGTGGCGAGATGGCCGCGGTCTTCGCTGGGGGTTGGCGTTGGCATCGTGGTGACGAGTGTAGCGTTTCGCGTCTTACCGCCCCACCCAAACCCCCGCGACGCCCGGGTCTTTCGCCCCCGTCACCTGCGGCAGCGAGATCGGCACGCCGTCCTGAGACAACGCCCCAAGCACCGCGAAGCCCATCGCTTCGCGTGCTTGGCAAGGGATGCCAAGGTCGTCGGAGCGATAGAGCTCATAGTAGCTTTGCGCTTCGATCAAGCTCACAAGCGTCTGATTCTTCTCGCCGCCGCCAGCGATGACTAGGCGTTCTTTGGGTTGGCCTGCTTCGCGAAACGTCCCACCGAGCTGGGTCGCGATCAGGCGTGCTGCGGTGTGGATGACATCTTCAGCGGCGTTCGTTTCACCAAGGGTTGCCATCAATCGCTCAAACCACTGCGGGCTGAACTGTTCGCGACCCAGCGACCGATGGCCTTGGATCGCATTTCGTATCGCTTCATACAACGCATCGACAAGTGCAGGTACCGTGTGCCCCTGCTTAGCCAACGCACCATCGATGTCGTAGGGCTGATCGAAATACCGCTTGCACAAACCATCAAGCAGCAGGTTGCAGGGGTAGAGGTCTTTGCCCGCGATCTGGCTTGGGTCGGCGTTGAGTTGCGTGACATTCAAGACCCCGCCGAGGTTCGCCACCACATCGGCATGATCTCGGTACATCACCCAATCCGCGATCGGGGTTAGCGGTGCGCCTTGCCCGCCCGCGATCAGGTCGGCTTGACGCAGGTCGTAACAGACCGGCACCTTCAACCGCTGAATAATCGGCCAGGGGTCCAAGAGCTGCCAACTCATGGGGCCCTGCTCATCTTTCGGGGCGTGCCAGATGGTTTGGCCATGGGCGGTAACAAAGTCGATGGGTTGATCAATCGGCGGAACGAGCCCGCCGGCTAACAGTTGTTCTAATCCCTCGGCATGGATTTCCCCGAGCGCCCTTGCGGCACGCAAGTAGACAATCGGCTCGTTCGCCTCACCCCAGGCCAATGACATCAACGCGATCCGCAGATCATCGGGCAGCGATAACGCGTGGTGCCCGAGCAACTCGGCGTGCATGTCTAGACCCGAGCCGATGATCTTCACCAGCGCGACGTCCAGGCCGTCGAGCGACGTGCCGGTCATACAGCCCGCGACGATGCGTGTGCGTTGTTGAGCCATGCGATAAGGATACTTTGAATGAGCGTCGGAAAACGTGCCCAGGTAAGCAAAGAAAAAACCCTGACGGTCGCTTCGAAGACGACCGCCAGGGCAGGAGGAATCAAGGTTTTGTGTTATTACGAACCGGAAGTGACCAGGGCGCGGGTGGATGAGCCGATGCCGAGCTGCATTTGCTCGAGTCGATCCGGGCTCAGGTCTGCGATGGACTCGACGACGGTATCGGGTTGGTACGAGTAGCTGTGCAAGTCTTCGCGTTTGGTCCCGCCGGAGAGGACGAGGATGGTGTGGTAGCCGAGTTGGACCCCGCCAAGGACATCGGTGGACATGGTGTCGCCGATCATGAAGGTGTGGTCAGCATCGAGTCCGAGCTCTTTGCGTGCGGCACGCATCATGATCGGGCTGGGCTTACCGACGGAGAAGGCTTTACGCCCGGTCGCTTCTTCGAGCAGCGCGACAACTGCGCCGCAACCCGGCCGGGTGCCGCTGCTTGTCGGGCAGCTCGGGTCCATATTCGTCGCGATCAACTTGGCCCCCCCGAGAACCAAGTTGGTCGCGTGTTCGAGCATCTCGAAGGTGTAGGTTCGGCCTTCTCCGACGACGACGTAGTCCGGGTCTTTGTCCACGATGGCAAAGCCGTTCTGGTGCAGCGCGGTGGTGAGCCCGGACTCGC
>JARFRI010000064.1 GCA_029287335.1 Phycisphaera sp.
CGCTCGGTGAGCAGGGTCGCGGTGGCCGGAGCGTCGAACTGGTAGCTGCGGGTGATGCCGTTGCCGCCGATGTGTTTGCCCGCGCCGCCGCTGTGGTTACGGATCGCGTACTGGGTGATGCGGACGGGGTAGGCGTGCTCGAAGGCCTCGATCGGCGTGTTGAGCGTGTTGGTCATGTGCATGTGCAGCGCGTCGGCACCATGGCACTCAGGCGATGCGCCGACGCCGCCGGCCAGTGTCTCGTAATATGCGAAGGGCTTGTTGCCCTTCCGGGGGCGGGGGTCCGTCCCGCCGAAGGTCACGTTGTTCATCGACCCGCACGACGCGGCGGGGATGCGGCCGGGCAGCACGTTGGCCAACGTGCCGAACACCACGTCGACCAAGCGCTGTGATGTTTCAACATTGCCGCCTGCGACCGGCGCGGGGTACTGTGCATCGACGACCGAGCCGGGGCGCGTAATCACGTCGATCGGCCGCATGACCCCCGCGTTGCTGGGTAGGTCCGCGGGCAACAAACAACGGAAGCAATAGTTCACGGCCGACAGCGCGATCGCCCGCACCGCGTTAACCGGGCCGGTGACCTGGTCGGCACTGCGGCTAAAATCCACGGATGCACGATCGCCGCAAACCGTTATTTCGCAACGGATCGCGAGATTGGTCGTGCCAAAGCCATCGTCATCGAGCACATCGTCGAACAGATAAACGCCGTCAGGTAGTTCCGCGATGAGGTGCCGAACGATGCGCTCGGTGTAGGCGATCAAATCCGTGCCGCGCTGCGAGAGGGTGGCTTGCCCATAGCGCTGGGCCATACTTTGCAACCGCTCGCGACCGACGCGCAGCGCCGCGAGTTGGGCCTGCAAATCGCCCCGCCGCTCGTCCGGTGTCCGCGACGCCTGCGCGATCCAATCAATCGTCTCATCATCCAACACCCTTGGCGTAATCCGCAAACCCTCATCATCAATATGTTGACTAATCGGCAACGACCCCGGGCTGATGCCGCCAACGTCCGCATGATGCGCACGATTGGCAAGATAGAACGCGGGTCGATTACAACCAGGCAAGAACAACGGCTGGACCACCGTAATATCCGGCAAGTGTGTGCCGCCTGCGTACGGATCGTTGAGTACGTAGACCGCTTGCTCTGAACAAAGCTCCGGGCAAAAGCCGGGAGCAGCAACGTTAGATACCGGATCGACTTTCTCATTATTTTGAGTGGGTTGCTCCTGGCTTCCGCCCGGAGCTTTGGGAGACTGATCCAGATCAAACGTATCGATCACCGCATGCACCGCCATCGGCGTCGAGCCGAGGTGGACGGGGATGTGCGCCGCCTGCGCGAGCATCTCGCCGTTGGCATCAAAAAGCGCACACGAGAAGTCCCGCCGCTCCTTGATGTTCGGCGAGTACGCGCTGCGCATCAGCCGCTCACCCATCTCCTCCGCAACAGCCGCGAAGAGGTGGCGGAAGACTTCCAACTCGATCGGATCAACCTCAGGCATCCGTATCTCCATGTTTTTTAAGGATTATCTGGCCGTCCTGAAGCACGTCGATCGACCAGCCGGCGGGCACCACGGTCGTCGCGGCGTACTCCTCGATGATGCATGGCCCATGTGACCGCTCACCACTGGCCATGCCATCACGCCAACGATATCCCTCCGGCAGAGCGGGCGGCACGCTCTTCACCACACGATCAACAGCCGACACAACCGGTTCGTGCCCGAGCGCTTCGATGCGAACGGCCATCAACTCAATCGGCTTGCCCTGCGGCGCATAGCCATAGAGCCGATGGTGTTCCTGAAGGAACTGATCGATCACGCTCGCCCCCTCTCGGCACGGCACCGTGATCTCATAGGACTGACCCGCGAAGCGCAGATCCAGCGACGGGACGATTCGTTGCGATGCTAAATCAATACCGTCGCGCGACAATGCGTCGCTGCCTTGTCTGCTCAGCTGACTGAGCGCTTGAGCGACCGCTGGATGCTGCGACGGGTCGGGATAGTGATTATCCGTAGACTCGAAGCGTGCGAGCACGGCTTGTGAAAACGCGTAGCGCGGCGGCGCGGCGAGCATGCCAAACGCACTGAGCAGCCCGCCATACACCGGCACAAGCACGCGCGTCATGCCTAACAACTCGGCCAACCGACACGCATGCAACCCGCCCGCCCCGCCAAACGCGACCAGGGTGTACGCCCGCGCATCGTGGCCGCGCTGCACGCTGACACGCTGGATCGCGCGGGCCATCGCCGCATCCGCGATGCGCAAGATACCCTCGGCCGTGGCTTCAACTGACAACGCCAATCGCTGAGCGATCGTTTCGACCGCGCATCGCGCAGCCGACGTATCGACCGCCAACGCCTCGCCAAGCTGTCGTCCATCACGCAGGTTGCCGAGCACGGCATGGGCGTCGGTTACTGTTGCTAGACAAGGGTTTTCGCCCTTCTTGCCGTAGCACGCCGGCCCAGGATCAGCCCCAGCAGATTGTGGCCCGACGCGTAGTGCCCCGCCATCGTCGATCCACGCGATCGACCCGCCGCCGGCGCCGACGGTGTGGATGTCGATCATGGGCAGCTTGATGGGCAGGCCATTGATCGTGGTCTCGGTGGTGTGCGTTGGGCCCCGATCGCAGAGTGCGACGTCGGTGCTGGTCCCGCCCATGTCGAAGCCGATGATGTGCGGTTCGTCGGCTTGCTGTGCCATGGCCCAGGCACCGATCACCCCGCCGGCCGGGCCGGACATCACCGTCTCGACCGGGCGTTGGATCATCGCGCGGGGCGGCAGCGTCCCCCCACCGCTGGCCATGATGCGCAGTCGGCCTCGGCCTAGCGCGTCGTCGAGCGCACCGATGTAGCGCGCCATCGTTGGCGCAACGACTGCGTTGGCCGCACATGTCGCCGCGCGTTCATACTCACGCAGCTCCGGCAACAACTCGGCCGAGACCGTGAGAAAGACCGAAGGCAACCGCTTGCGGATCGCCTCGGCGAGCTGTTGTTCATGCACATCATTGGCATAGCTGTGAAGCAAACAGATCGCGACCGATGCAACATCGAGCGATTGAAGTTCGTCGATCACACGATCGACTTCATGCTGCGTCAACGGCGTGAAGACGCTCCCGTCGTAGGCGATGCGCTCTTGGATACCAAGCGTGTGACTGCGCGGGATCGGCGGCGGGTTGCGCTTGGGCGACAGGGTGTAGAGCTCGGGCCGGTTTTGCCTGGCCAGCACGAGTAAGTCCTCGAAGCCCGCGGTGGTGAGCAGCGCCGCAGCGTCTGCCTTGCCTTCGAGCAGCGCGTTGGTCGCGACCGTCGAGCCGTGGATCACTTCGCCGACGGTTGGCCGATCACCCGTCGGACTCTCATAGATGTCCAACAGGGTCTGGATCCCCGCCAGCACCGCCCGGCCCGGGTCGTCCGGGGTCGAAAGCACTTTACAACTGGCTAGGATCTGCCCCGTCGGATCGGCCAGGAGGACATCTGTAAAAGTCCCGCCTGTATCGACACCGACGCGCCATATCGGGTTTTCGGGGCCTGCAACCATGTCGGGCATGATAGCGGGGCTGTTTACCGAGTTTTAACATGTGGCATTACCTCGTTTTAGTGCAAATCAGTCGTTTGATGGGTCGCTCATCAAAAACTCATTGATCCGCATTCATTTTTTACGGGTGTGTTGGGCCGTCAGTTTGAACCATGTTTTCCACCGCGTGAGCAACAGGTGATCGAACAGGGCCGGGGCCTATAAACTGTTGCCAGAACAGCAGATTTAGCGGGTCGATGATTTTTTTGTAAAGAGTTCAAGCAATTGGATTGACCGGTGCGATACACCTACATATAGTGGTCGAGCGTTTAGTCCCGACCGAATCTGGTGGGGAAGGTCAGAGGGAAGTCCGGTCTACGGCACGGGACTTGTTAGACAATCAGACTGATCCGACGCCATCAGGGATTCAAACCCCCTGCGGCTGTTTTACGGGCCAGGTCTTGAATTGTTCGAACAAAAC
>JARFRI010000281.1 GCA_029287335.1 Phycisphaera sp.
GCGCAGACGCCGCCGCAGGCGTGTTCGATGGCGATGTTGTTTTCCAGGGCCAGTTCGAGCAGGGATTGGCCAATCGCCCCTTTGACCTCGATCTCTTTGTCAGTCTGATTGAGGGATTTGGGGTCTTCGAGTTCGAAGGTGACCGGGATGTCTTTTGGGCCGAGCTGTTCGCCCGAAGCTTTCATGTGCATGGCGTGGGGGGTCCTGGTTCTAGGTCGTCTTTATTCTAGGCGTTCGTGGGCGAGGTTTCGATTTGGCGATCTAGTAATTTAGCGAAATGACTCCGCTGCATTGCCTTGTATTTCGCCAATTCGCCACATCACAAAATCACCAAATGACTCATGTGTAAGCTGCTGCGGCGTCCTCAAGGCGTTGCAACGCATCTTCCGACGCAACCACCGAGCCCAGTGCGATGGCCTTTCGGCTGCCGTGGTAGTCGCTGCCGCCGGTGGTGATGAGGTCGAAGCGGTCGGCGAGCGCGGTGAGTTTGCGGGTGTCGGCGGTTTCGTGGTCGGGGTGCTGGGTTTCAATGCCATCTAGGCCGAGGTCAGCAAGACGGGCGATGGTGTGTTCCAGGTCGGCGGGTCTGAGCCCGAGGTGGACCGGGTGAGCGAGCACGGCAACGCCGCCAGCGGCATGAATCGCGGCAATCGCTTTGTCAGCGGTCGGCAACTCGCGGGGTACATAGGCGGCGGCACCCGGGCCGAGGTAGCGGGCGAAGGCCTCGTGGATGGACTTGACGTAGTTGCGCTGGACCATGAGCTGGGCGATATGCGGCCGACCCACGGCGTGCTCATCAGGGTTGTCGTCGCTGCCGGCCTGGGCCAATTTGAGGACGTCTTGGTAATCAATGCGGACGCCCAACTCGGCCAGCTTGTCGATGATCTGCGGGTTGCGGGTCTCACGCGCTCGGCGGAGCTTTGTTTCGATGATCGTGAGTGCTTCGCTATCGCTGCGGACGTGGTAGCCCAGTAGGTGGACCGAGCCAGCGGCCTGTTGGTCTTCTTTCTCGATAGCAAGGGGTGAGTCTTCGGCAAAGGGGTCGGCGTCGATCGACAACTCGATGCCGGGGACGAAGGTGATGCCGAGCTTAGCCGCAGCGGCCGCGGCGGGGGCGAGCCCTGCGGTGGTGTCGTGGTCGGTGAGCGCGAAGGCATCCAGCCCGGCTTGTTTGGCCAACCGGGGCAGGTCTTGGGGCAAGTCGGTGCCGTCGGAAGCAGTTGAATGGGTGTGGAGGTCCGCGCGCATGGGAACGCGGCATCATAGCGTGATTATGCTTGATATGAACCGCGAGTCGTCGTTTCGCGACGATAATTTTTAACTGTATTCGCGTCTTTTAACCCCCGCGATACTACGCATCGCAGGTCGTTGACTAAACTACCCCCATGACTGCAACCGACACAACGACGCTACGCATCGGGCACAGCCCGGACCCTGATGATGCCTTTATGTGGTGGCCCTTGGCGAACTTCGTCGGGCCCGATGGCAACCGGTACACGCCGAAGATCGATACGAAGGGCTACGAGTTTGTGCATGTGCTGGAGGACATCCAATCGCTCAACGTGCGCAGTGCCAAGGGGGAGTTAGAGATCACCGCGATCTCGATCCACCAGTACCCGTATGTCGCGGATAAGTACGCGCTGACGAGCTGCGGTTCGTCGATGGGCGATGGCTATGGACCGATGATCGTCGCACCCCGGAAGTTGGCGGTGGAAGACCTGCGTGGGCAGAAACTCGCGATCCCTGGCGAGCAGACCACGGCCTGGCTATCGACGCAGCTCTGGCTGATGGAGAACGGCCTTTCCAAAGACGATGTGCAGTTTGAAAACGTCATGTTCGACGAGATCATCCCGCGCGTGGTGGCCGGCGAGTTTGATGCCGGGCTGATCATCCATGAGGGCCAGATCACGTATCAGAACCAGCAACTGGAACTCGTTGTCGACCTGGGCAAGTGGTGGACCGAGTCGCGTGGCTTGCCGCTGCCGTTGGGGGGCAACTGTATTCGGCGGGACTTGGGTGTCGCGATGCCCGAGGTCTGCCGGGTGCTACTCGATTCGATCGAGTACGCGCTGGAGCACCGCGAAGAGGCGGTTGCGTTTGCGTTGAACTGGGCGCGGGACATGGGCGCAGAATTGGCGGACGAGTTTGTTGGCATGTATGTGAATCAGTGGACGCTGGATTATGGCCAACGCGGCCGTGACGCGGTGCAGCAGCTACTCAGCGAAGGCGCTGCGGCGGGCATCGTGCCGGCGGTACCGGGTGGGATTGATTTTGTTGATCCTGCGTGATTTTTAAAGGGTCAGCAAGCATGCGTTACCGGCTGATCGCGATCGACTTGGATGGTACGCTGCTTTGCCCAAAGGGTGAGGTCAGCGAGGAGAACCGCGCGGCGCTTCACGCGGCGCATGAGGCCGGGGCGTTGATTATCCCGTGTACCGGACGCGGCTATGGCGAAGCGCGGCACGCGATTGCTTCAGTGCCTGACGGGGATGTGGGCGTCTTCAACACCGGTGCGATGATTACGCATTTAAGTAGCGGAGCGACGCGCCTTGCGAGTGCATTTGATCCCGCAACAGCGGCGTCAGTGATTGACCTGCTTTGCGAAGGCGATGAGGCGGTGCTGTTGTATACCGACCCGGACGCGACGGGATATGAATACGTCGTGACCGGCCGGGGTGAACTGACGACGAACACGAAGTGGTGGTTCGAGCACAACGGCCTACGCTGGGTACAACAGCGGGATGTGGATGAAAAGTTCCTGAGCCATGTGGTGCGTGCTGGAGCGATGGCGGTGCGCTCGCGGGCGGACCAGATCGGCGAATTGGTCGAGGTGCGGCTGCCGGGGCAGACGACGTTTCATGCGTTCGAGGCGGTACAGGAGCCGGGCTTCGATGAGCCGATCTTTATTCTTGAGTGCTTCAAGCAGGGCGTCAGTAAGTGGACCGGCATCCAGCACATCGCACAGCAACACGGTATCAAGCCCAGAGAGATTGCGGTCATCGGCGACCAGATCAATGATGTGCCGATGTTTGAACGCGCGGGCTGCGCGGTGGCGATGGGTAACGCGATCAAAGTGATCAAAGAAACGGCGCACTACCACACGCTTACGAACGATAAACACGGCGTCGCGCACGCGATCCAGAAGATGCTGGATGGGGATTGGTGATTCGTTTTTAGCCACAGATTTCACAGATGGCGCAGATTCAACGCAGCGCTTCGCTCAACCGCAAAGGCGCAGAGATCGCAAAGTGCGCAAAGTGCGCATAGTGCGCAAAGTGCGCAGAGCAAAGCAAAGCAATCGTATTTTCTTGATGCCTTGCTCTGTGTTCTCTGCGTCCTCTGCGCCTCTGTGGTGAAGCGAAGCGCTTGGTTCAATGGCCTTAAATCTGTGAAATCTATGGCTAGACACATTCTGATCAAACCGCTGCCGTCGCCACCGATTTCGCCAACTTCGCGTAGTCTTTCGCGCCGTTGGAATCGTTGGCGTAGGTCAAGACGCTTTGCCCAAAGCTCGGCGCCTCGGCGAGTTTGATGTTTCGGCGGATGGGCGGTTGATAGACGACCGCGCTCGCCCAGGGCAGGGCGGTGCCGCGTGCTTGTTCGAAGAAGCCTTCAACGTCGGCGACGACATCGTTGGCGAGGATGGTGTTGGCTTCGTGCATGCACAGGACGACGCCGGACACGGTGAGCGAGGGGTTGATCCCCATGCGGATCATGTTGATGGTTTCGAAGAGCTTGCCCATGCCTTGGAGCGCGAGGAAGTGGGCCTGCATGGGGACGATGATTTCGGCGGCGCAGGTCAGGCCGTTGATCGTGAGCAGGCCCAGCGACGGCGGGCAGTCGATGAGCACGTAGTCGAATTGGCTCATCAACTCGGCACACTTGTTACGGAGCAGGGTTTGGGCCAGGCCTGTCTTGATCTGTTCGCCGAGTTCGGATTCGATGCCCGCGAGGTTGGTGTCGGCGGGGAGGACGCCCAGGCGGTCGCAGCCATCGACGATCTGAACGACTTGGGCCGCGCTAACGTCGCTGTCGGTCAGCAAGTCGTAGATGGACAACTCGAGTTCTTCGGGATCGATCCCTAGCGACAGCGTGAGGTGGGCCTGCGGGTCCAGGTCGATCATGAGCACGCGCAGGCCGGAGGCGGCGAGCGCGGCGCCGAGGTTGACGGTGGTGGTGGTTTTGCCGACGCCGCCTTTCTGGTTGATCAGCGCGATGCGGCGGGGCGATGGTGGCGCGGGCAGGGGATCGAGCGTGGGCAGCGTGGGGGTGTCTGGTTCGGCGGCTGACGACCCGGCCGCTGAAGCGGCCTCCGCCTGTTGCGTTTGTTGGGCCTCCGTCTGCTGCGATTCGTCCGCGTCTTCTTTGCGTTGCTGTTCAACCCAGGCTGGCTCGGGGAACGCATCGTCGTCTATCGCTTCGCTCGATTCGGCATCCACCGGCGCAGCGGGTATCGGTACAGACCCATAGGGCCCGGCCTGGTCGGTGTGGGTCGTCTCGGCTTGTTCGGTTGTTTCAGTGGTGTTGTCCACGGGACGCCTCCATGCGTCTAGATAGGTCTTTCCAGAATGCGAGTATACCAAGCCCCGGCGACACGAAACAGGTTCAATCTGGCACGTTGGTAAGATTGACTGCTTCGGACAAGTCATTCCTACGCGAAGGAACAGAAAATGAAGCGGAATACAAAGCGATCGTTCATCCTAGGCCTGGCCCT
>JARFRI010000325.1 GCA_029287335.1 Phycisphaera sp.
GATGCCAAGACACTGGGCGCGATGATCGCGTTGTACGAACGCGCGACCGGGCTCTATGCCGAGCTGGTCAACATCAACGCCTACCACCAGCCCGGCGTCGAAGCGGGCAAGAAAGCCGCGGGCGTCGTGCTTGATATCCAGAGCAAGCTGCTGGGTAAGTTGGCAGAGGATGAGAAGACAAGCTTCACTGCAGACGAATTGGCCGAGGCGATCGGTAGCCCGGAGTCTGTCGAGACCGTGTTCCACATCCTCGAACACCGCGCCGCCAATAAGCAAGGCGTCAGCAAGAAGGACGGCCGTTACCGCGCGTCCTGATCGGTCGGCTTCTCTGCTTCGAAATCACCCTGCTTTATCGCGATAAAGAACGGGTCGCTCAGTGCATAGACTCGGCCCATTGGCCAGGGTGCGACTGATTCGTCCTCGCCCTCGCCCTCGATCGCGCTGAGCTTAAGTTGCTCTGAGCTAGGCCTAAGCGACAGTGTGGGGTTCGAGCCCTCGGTTAACGCGGATAAGCGCGGCGGCCAAGACGCATCAAACGCCCGGCCCAGTGACGCGGCGGCGGTTGATCGCCACGCCGCCGACTCACCCTGTAACGCATTGAGCATCGCGGGCACCGCGTCGTACTCGCCGACCCAGGCCACCGCGTCCGCCGCATGCAAACTCACCCAACGGTTGCGACCCCACACCTGCGCCAGTGGATCGCCCGCGCCTTTGCCCACCACCGCCAAGGCCCGCAGCGCCGCGCGACGTCCCAGTAGATCACCGATATCCGAGACCTGTCCGGGCCGAGTCAAGTAACGCAGCGCCGGCTCGCCCACCCGATCCTCGCCAAGCATCGCGAGCGCAAGCAAGCCATAGCCCAAGACCGCTTCATCGCCGGCCTTGAGCTTGCCTAATTCGATACCGAGTTCCGCCTTGTAGCGGTCGTCGCCGGTCAGACCTAAGGCCAGCGCACACGCTGCGCGGTACGACATCGGCTCACGCTCGTTCGCCACCGCACGCATCAGCCGGATCCCGAAACGACGCTTGATCCGCTCAATCTCGATCGCCCGATCCTTAATCACCGGCCGCTGCTCTCGCAGGTCCGTCCCTGCCGTTGCCCGACGGATCAACAACCCCGCCGCGATCGCCGCGTACCCGCGCACTTCGTTGTCCGACTGCCGAACGTACAAGTCTTGTGCCGTCGGCTCCTCACCCTCTTCGAGTTTCTCCAGCACGCCCGGATCATCCTTGAGCAGAGACGTAAATCCACGCAACTGGTCGTACAGTAAATCAAGTTCGCTCGGCATCGCATCGCACTGCATGAAGTAGGCGAGTGTGTCAAAGCCGCGGTTAAAATCCATCGCCTGGGCGCTGTTGCCCGGCACCATCCGACGGTTGAGATGCAACAGCACGAACCGCTGATCCTCCGCATCTTGTTGCATCGGCTGCTCGGCGATCGCCAGCGCCGCCGCGATCCGCGTCTCCATCGCCAATCGCCGGGGCGTACTGCCGTAGAGGCCGGGCTCACTGAGCTGCGACAGCACGAGATAGCCCGGCCAATCGCGTATGCCCGGGTGATACCGCAGCACATCGACCAACCACTTCGCCCCGCCGCGCCGCTGTATATAGCCCTTGTTCCCCAGCACCTCGCTGATCAAAAATGTGCTTGGCAGATTCGCCAGCACCGCATCAAAGGCCTCGTCCAGCGACGCTTCATCGTGCTGAGCCATCGCCCACACACACCACCGCTTGACCTCTAAGGATTCTGCCCCGTCTTCCAGCCGAGCCAGCAACCATTTGGCATGCACCTTGTCGAGTTTGGTCATCAAGCCGATGGCCACCGTCTGGCCGACATGATCGATCTCTTGAGCCCCCTCTAATGGCTCAGCGCCCAACGCCGCGCGTGCCGCGTCATTCTCTAATAAACCCAGCGAGACCCACGCCGACAGCCGCACTTCGTCTGAAACATCGAGTAATAAACTGACTTCATCACCCCGACCGGGCAGCACACGATCCAACAGTCCCGCGTGACCGATCCGCGCCAGCGCCAGCACCGCCGCCGCTCGCACCCCATCGTCTTCATCATCCAACGCAGGCTCGAGCGCTTCGATCACCTGCCCCCGCCAGCGACGACTCGCCGGCGTGTCCCAAGGCAGCGCCCGCTTGCCCACCGCCTCGCGCACATACATCTGTCCGTGCGTCTCAAACCAATACACCCAGGCAAAGTCGTAGTCTTCCACCGCCGGATCACGATCGATGCGCACATCGATGGGCTGGGCACCAGCAACATGTGCAACGCACAGCATCAGCAAGCCAATTAGATAAATAAAAGGCGCCTCTTCACTTCGCCTATATAAGAAGTGACGCATTTTATTACTCAAGCGAAAATTCGACTTCTGCGTACGCACTCACGTGGATCTTGCCGTCTTGTTCAGCTGAAGAATAGTCAAACTCAATGGGTTCATCTATGCCAGCGAACAATGAACCAACACCACGATTGGGATAGTCCTGCTGGACCTCGACATGCAAAGCCGGGCCGATCTTCTGGCCGATCACTGCAGCCTCTTCAATCGCGATCTGCTGCGCTTGCTTGAGTGCCTCGATCTTGACTTGGCGAATAGCTTGATCGTATTTCGTCGATCTATATCGCATTAAGTAGCTCAGTCCGAGGTTCCCCAGTTGCGGTAGCATTTCCTCCAACTTGTCCATATCTCGCATCAACAGCGTCACACGACGAGTCACATCCGTGCCCGCATACTGGCCCTTACTATCGCGCCCACGCTCTTCGCTATATCGCTGCTCCACCAACGCCCGACCCGCGGAGATATCAGCCGCATTAATATCCACATCTTTCGCAATTTCTCGCAAAGCCTCCAGCAACCGCTCATTGGTCTTAAAAGCGACCTCCGGAGAGAGATCACTCGCCTTCACAAGCACCACCCACTCGATATAGTCCGGCTCAAGCAGAATCTCCGCCTCGCCCTTCACCACAATCTGTGGCGGCAACGCATCCTCCGCCAACACCGATACGCTAGCGACCATCACAAAGAGCCCTGCCAATAATCCACGCATCGTTTTCATACATCGCCTTTCTAAGATGACCCTTCACCACTCTCACTCCGATAATCCTCCCCGCTGAACACCGCAAAGTCAAGAATTCCAAAGGTTTAGCAAGCGTGCCGATAATCCAACCAGATGACACAAGCCCTCTCTCAACACGCCATCGACCCCGCCCTGCTGGCTCGCGAGCAGGCGCACTTCGACGAGCACTACGCCGACGAAGCCGCGCAAGGCATCGCCGTCCTTTCGGACTATGACAAGGTGCGCTACACGCAGCCGCCGGCCAACACGATCTTCCCGCGAGAGTACTACTACCACCTGCTCAGCCCGCTCAAGGGCAAGGCCGTCATGGAGATCGCCGCGGGTAACGGCATCGACGCCGCGATCCTCACGCACAACGGCGCG
>JARFRI010000098.1 GCA_029287335.1 Phycisphaera sp.
CCACAGACCGATCTCGTCAAAGTTGCGTCGGCCGTTGCGGTCTTCCGGGCCGTCGAACACGGGCGGGGTCGGGTGGCTGATCATCAGATTGAGGCGTTTGAATCGGATGGAGACCGGCACAATCGCGTGGGTCTTGCTGCTCAGCCGCAATCGACTTAACGCCGTCGGGCTGTAGTAGTCCAGCGGGATCGAGTTGCCCCGTTTGTTATTCCAAAGTGCTTCGCGGAAGGATTCGACGTCGTCTGCTTGGATCGGGTACTTACTGAGCACGACCATGCCGTACTGCCCTGGGAATCGGCCGAAACCGAAGCAGTCGTTGGGGCTGGCGATCTGTCCATCACCATCGAGATCGACCGGGGCGAGGACGCCGGTGTTGACTGGGGGCGAGTAAGCATATTTAAACGCGATCGGCTCGGCACCGTTCTGCGCAACACCGAGGTAATTGCGCTGGAAGTCTTTGTAAGCCTTGCCCGTCGGGTCGTAGTCGACTTCCTGCAGCAGCACGATATCGGGCCGAGTCCGCTGGAGCACCTCGGCGACGCGCTTGGCTTGCGGGTCATCGCCTTTCGCGAGCGCGGCGTGAAGCTGCCCTGCAACGTCTCGGCTAAGCGCCGTATTAAACGTTGCGACGCGGATCGTCGGCGAGAACAACGAACAACCCGGCAGACAAACCAAGGAGAGCAAAACAAAAACGACAACGGCGCGTGACATCACTATCCCTTCTCAGAGGTTCAAGCGATCAATGGGCTGGGATTATACTTCTCAACGCCGTGTTTAAGATCGGTTAATGATGCGCACGTTTTCCCGCCCGTCGTCCGCTGGCGGGCTTGGCATCTGCGGTCCACCGCTGCCTTGACCGGTCAGTGTGTCCACGACTCTTGCGATGAAGCTGAACACAACCCACGCGACGGCCGTAATGAAGAGCGCCGCGATCATGAGCAGCGCCAAGGCGATCAGCGGGATCGCGAAAACGATCGCCGCGACCAGGCCCGTGGCCTTGAGGACCCAAGGGGGCCGGCCCGTGGCCAAGCGGGCCGCTTGACCAAACTGAGGGTGAGATTGAAACCGCGTGGACCAGTTCATACGAACATGATAGCGGAGCGGCGTCCGCAGCTTTGGGAATGACCTCCCGATCGTTGTCCGATCGGGATCGAGTCAGCCGTTACAATACGAATTCACCTCGCTGATATGGGGCCATATGAATAGGACAGTTATAACCAGACGCTGGAGGCAGCGGATCACGCAAGTCGCGTGGATGACCGCGGTGGGGCTGGCCTGGCCGGGGTTGTGCCAGGATGCGGTGCTTGTCGAGGCTGCCATCGGCGAGATCGGGATTGAGGTTGACGATGCGGGGGAAGACGAACTGGATCTACTGAACATGCAGCCGGGTTTTACGCTGCTGCTGGCCGAGGAAGACCTGGCAAAGCAGATGGCCCAGCTCAACCAGTTCTTAACCGAGAAGGACTGGGCCAAAGCGTTTCGGCTACTCACAGAACTGGATCAATCCCAGCTCCAAGTGATGGTCCCGCTTGGCGACGAGGGCCAGCATGTCCTGATGAAGGAAGAGTTGCAGCGTCAGTTGCTATCGCTGCCTGTGGATGGGCGTCGCGCGTTTCAGCTTTACTTTGATGGTCAGGCTCAGGCATCATTAGAAAAGATTAAGAACCACCCCCTGCCGGGCTCCGAAGACCAGCTCATGCAGACCCAGGCATTGGTGGATGGGCTCATCGCATCGAGTGTCGGGGGCGAGGCGGCGGTGCTGTTGGGGGACATGTATTTTGGCCGTGGTTTGTTTGATCAGGCCGAGCGTTCCTGGCATTTAGCGTTGGAAGAGGGTTCAGCGAAGGGCAATGATGCGTTGGAATTGCAGGCTAAGCGTGCCCTCGCGATGCAGCGATCGGGCAGGCAGGCCGAGGCACAGGCGTTGTTCGAAGAGCTTCAGGCCCGCTATGGCCAAGCCAAGATGAAGGCCGGCGGCGAAGAGGTCGACGCGTTAGCGCTGCTTGGAAAAACCTTAGGCCAAGCCGATGTCGCCAACAACACCCAAGACAAGCCCGCACGGTTTGGCGAGCTGATGCCCAAAGCCGACGCGATGCCGCTGTGGAACTTGCCCTTCATGGACTCGGGCTCGCGCAACGCAGCCAACCAGATCCGCAGCCGGGGAAGCTATTACAGCCCGCCTTCGGACATCTTGAAATACGTCCCACCGGTCGCCGCCGACGAGCATCGCGTGTACTTCCAGTGGTTGGGGGTCGTCTTCGCGTTGGATCGGCAGACGGGCAAAATCAACTGGCTCAACGGCTCGATCAAGGACACCGCAGAAAACATCGCGTCGCGTTACCAGTCCAATCAGGGCGACCCGCGAAACTACGACATTGCACTGGACAGAGAAACGCTGCTGGTCACCAGCCCGCAGAGCAATGATCAAAACTCCCCGTTTGTACTCAAGGCCTACGACACCGAAAACGGACTGATGCGATGGAGCAGCGACACCCGACAGGACTGGACGCTGGGCGAGCCTACCAACCAGAAACAAGACACAACCGCCGTACTGGGCGACATCCTGGTCCATGAGACCTGGGCCTATGCCGTGGTGCATCGGCCAGGACAGTCAGACATGTTCTTGCGTCGGTTTGCACCGTTGACAGGCGCTGTCGAGTGGACGATCCCGTTGGGTGGCGCGGAGATGATCAGCTTCCAGTACACCCAGGTCACTCGGATGCCCCAGCCCACGCTGGTAATGGGCCCATCACTGCTTTACGTGATGACCAACAACGGTGCGCTGCTCGCGGTAGATGTGATCGCGAGTGAAATGAAGTGGGCCTATCGGATGGACCCGCCCTATGGCATCGGGCACAAGCAGTCCAGGGGCTTTATCCGCGGCAACCAGCTCGGCGACAAGATCGCATCCATGGCGAATACCAACGGCTCGGACAGCCTCCTGATCCAGCAAGGCACGCTCTACGCCAAAGAGCACAACGGCAAAACACTCTACGCGCTGGACCCCGCTAACGGAAAGCCCAAGTGGTCCGCTGGCAAGCTGATGCCCGACGCCAAGCTCATCGGTATCGATGACGAACGCTTCTACGTGATGGACAGCGCGCTGCAGAGCTACCACGTCAAGGGCAACCACGACCTGATCAAAAAGAACGGCGTGCAAACCGGCAGCCCCGATCACGCCGGGGCGATCATGCTTGGCGACAAAATCCTGCTCTATGCCAACGGTAAGCTGCGCCAGCTCGACACGACTTTCCTCGACCCCGCCGGCAAGCATGAAAACCCCGATTACCTAGGTCAAAACGGTGGGCACCTCTATGTGATGGGCGACCTGCTGATCGCCATTGACACGACTCAGATCACCGCGTTTAAGATTCCGGACAACAACTAGACCCATGGAAACCACGATGAAAAAAATCCTGAACCAACTTATCGCATTGACACTGCTGGCTTGCTTCGCGATGCCAGGC
>JARFRI010000102.1 GCA_029287335.1 Phycisphaera sp.
AGGCGTTCCTGCTTCTGGTAGTCCAGTTCGTCCGCGATCGCGGCTTGCTTGGCGGCCAGTTGGCTGCCGGAGACCTCGACGCCGGCGGTGAAGATCTGCGTGACATTGCTCTGACGGACGCGGTTGGTGAAGCGTGCGGTCGGTGCATCGTCGCCTTCAAGCGCCGCGTTGCCGAGGATGCGCAACACCTGCGCGTCGGCGATCGCCTCGGCCGACGTTCCGCCATAGCCACGCACAACGGTGAGGGTATTGCTCGTGACGCCGGTGACGCCGGTGACGAACATGACCTCGCCCGAGCCATCGCCACGGACCTGATCGCCGACGCGGAACCGGCCGCCGTTGGCGACATCGAAGCTGGTCTCGCCGGTGGGCGATACGATCGAGCCGTCATCGATCACATCGCTATTGGGCAGCAGTTGGTCTTCGAGCCATTGGTGGACCGTCGAGGTGGCAGATCGCTGTGGATCACCGAGGTGATCGAGAAGCGGGGTTTCGTACGGGCTGACGATACCCACGACGTCGCCGATGTCTTCAACGAGTTCGGGCAGTGAAGCGCCTGCAGAATAAGTTGCTTTACCAGTAAAGCTCATGGTGATTTCCTTGTGTTGTTGTTGGGAGAGGTGGGAGGGCGAGGCTCCTGCCGAGCCGGGCGTTGCAGATGATTCGCGGCTCGGGTGGAACCTCGCCCTCCCGAAAAGTGTGTTAATCGCGGCGTTACGGCCGCCGACGTAGCCGCAGGTAACGCAGCAGGTCTCGCCGATCGCCGCTGTGTTGTGCCTGCTCGGCCGCCTGGGCCAGGGGGTCATCGTGCCCCTCGATCATGGGGGCGAGCGCCAGCCCGTCCGCATGGCTGCTGTCCGGATGAAACAGATAAGGCTTGTGGCGACGCAAGTCCTCGACCGCCTCGGCAACATCCGGCTCATCCATCGACTGCACCGCCGCCTCGGTCAACAGACGCGCGGCATCAACATCGATCGCGTCCGCCTCGGACAGCAGTGCATCGATGCGCTGCCTCCGCTCAAGCGAGCCGATGGTTTGCTCGGCCTGCTCATAGCGATGCTGCGCTTCACTGAGCTGAACCTGTAGTCCTTCGAGCTGCTGCTCAGCGGCTTGGGCTCGCTTGCGATAGCGGATCGCTTCGTTCACGGGGACAAGTCGGTCTTGTGTGGTCGCCGTCTCGTTCGGCTCGGCTTCCTGTTGCGGTTGTATTGATTCGGTAACGATCGTCATGGCTTACTCCTGTACGTTGTTGTGTTCATGGCTTGAGCAGTCGCCGTAGCCCAGTTCGTTGAGCACGACCTGCCGGGGCACGCCTAAATCGATCTTGCTCTGAGCCAGTTCGATCTGTTCGCGTTGGTTCTCAGGGATCGGGTCGGGCCAGTCGATGCGGACCCGTCGTTCGTCGGGGGTGTTGGGCAGGACGCCGTAGACGTCCGCGGCATGCAGGATCAACTCGCACAGGCGTTGCAGGCCCGCGCCGTAGGTCACGCGCTTACGCTCGACCCTGGCCAGTAGACCCATGAGCACCAGGCGGATCGCGTTCTGGCTCGACAGGTTGCCGACCTTGCCGCGGATCACGCCCGCCGCGACCGGGGACACGCCCGAGGTCTTGTCCATCGCATCCCGGATGTCGCTGATGTGTGCGGATTCGGTGGGGCTGTCCGCATCGCCGCCGAACTCCTGGATTGAGGCGTCGGGGTTGTCGGTCTGCCACATCTGTGCCGGGCCGATGGGTCGCTCGGTGAACTGCTCGATGCCCTTGCCCAGGTACATCTTGAAGGCCTGCATCGTGATGCGGTTGGCACGGTCGGACAGCCGGGTGTTCAGCTCGTCCTGCAGCGGGATCAACGGCTCGACCTCGCTCAGCCCGCTGTAGCGCAGCGGCTGGGGCATGTTCTGAATATGTACGATCGGCACTCGGCCCAATCGATTGCGTGCGCTGCCGATGCGTCGGTAGCCCTTACCTTTTTCTTGGATCAGGTCCACGACTTGATGCGCATCCCAGACCTGCACGCGGTGCGACTTGAATCGCGACGTCGATGCAGCATCACCACGAATCCGCCCCTTAACCCGATCGATCAGCGAGGGATGGCCTTGGTCGGTCGCCGTCGCAACGCGCAAGACGTATCCATTTAGCCGGCGGTAGTCGTCGTCTGCCAACACCGGGATCCCTCGGCGTGCATCCACCGGCTCGATCACGAACCGACTAGCCGCATCGACCGGGTCCGCCAAATTGAACGGCCCGCCGCCGCGCACACGCAGCATCAGATCGACGTGCCCGAACACCGTGCCCAGCACCGCCGCGTCCTGCAACAGATTGGCCCCGCCGTTGACCTCGATCACGGCGCTTAGAAATCGACGGATGAGGTTGCCGCGGTCCGGGTCGCTGACTTGCGGGCTTAGCTCGACGGGCTTACCGAACATGAAGTCCACGAGCGTATGGACCCGCCAAGCGATGTCGTTCTCGATGACGACCTCCCGCGATCGACCCTCGGCCGGCTGCAAGCGGGCGGGTAGGCCCTGGGCCTGTGCGGCGTCGGATCGGCCCTCACCGCTCGTCACCGGGTTGCGGTAGTACCGCCATCGCTTGGTTTGTCTAGGCAGTTCATCGCTGACATGCCGATCGATCAGGCGGGCAAGGTCGGGCTGCAGGGTGTGTTTGGCTGTGGGCGTCATCCGGGTTGTCCAGCGGGGAGGATTAGAGTTTGGCCTTGTCTTGGCCTTCACCGGAGCGTCGATGTGCGTGAAGATGCGCACAAATGATCAAATCCGTGTCGCTGGGGTCCATAAGCCGAGCATTGACAGCATTCAATAAAAATTGAAAACCCGTACATTTTCCTAATTCGATGCGCGAGTCATGCGCACGGGGTTAGTTGTCTGCAAATCGCGCTTGCGTTGGGCCGGATTGATGATCTAATAGGCAGACTATGGATCGCTCTGAACAAGAATTAAACATCGTCGAGCAAATCAGCCAGATTCTCGGCGGCGGGCTCGAATTAAGCGAAGTGTTTCAGCGGGCGATGGCCCTGCTGGAACGCGAGCTATCGATCGAAAAAGCCGCTTTGACGCTCCTGGAACCCGCTGCGGGCCAGTTACGCATCGTCGCGAGCATCGGCCTGACGCCCGAGGAGCAGCGCCGGGGCCGATATGACATCGGTGAGGGCGTTTCGGGACACGTCCTCGAAACCGGCCAATCCGAGATCATCCCCGACGTCTCCAAGCACAAGGCCTTCCTGAACCGGACTCAGACCGCCGACGTCAGCCCCGATGCTGCCAACCCGCACAGCTACATCTGTATCCCCGTTTTCGACGGCCACAGCGCGGTCGGTACCATCGGCACGCTCAAACGCTTCACCAATGACGCCACCCTCCAGGCCGACGCACGACTGCTCAAAATCTTCGCAGGCCTCATCGCACAGACCATCCGCATCCACCAGCACGTCCGCCTGGAACGCGACCACTGGCTCGAAGAACGCAAACAGCTCACCGACGACCTCCGCAAACGCTACACCTTCGACAACATCATCGGGTCCAGCCCGGCCATGCTCGACGTGCTCGGCACCATCGCCCAGGTCGCCTCCTCCCGTGCCACCTGCCTGATCCTCGGCGAGACCGGCTGCGGCAAAGAACTCATCGCCAAAGCCGTCCACTACAACTCCCCGCGCAAAGACAAGCCGCTGATCCGCGTCAACTGTGGTGCCTTGTCGCCACAGCTCCTCGAGTCCGAGCTCTTTGGCCATATGAAGGGTGCCTTCACCGGCGCGCTGCGCGACAAAATCGGGCGCTTCGAGGCGGCCGACGGCGGGACGCTCTTCCTCGACGAGGTCGGCACGCTCGACCCACAACTCCAGGTCAAACTCCTCCGCGTCCTGCAAGAGCGCGAGTTCGAGCGCGTCGGCGACCACCGCACGGT
>JARFRI010000123.1 GCA_029287335.1 Phycisphaera sp.
GGGCGTGCAGATGCTGGCGATAAGGACGTTGCATTCTTCGCAGATCGCATCCGTCAGGGCACGCAGGAACTTCTCGCCCACCAGGTGGTCTACCCGCGCAGTAACCCGAGACAGTGCCGAGGGCGTGTCGCCTCCCGGTTCGCTGGCGGATCGGAGTTGTGCCTCGCGCTGGCGCAGTTCTTCGCGGACGCGCCGGTGTTCACTGCGAAGCTGCTCGATACGTTTGTGCTGAGTGAGCTCGGCAGCGAGGCGAGGTGCAAAGAACTCCAAGACATGCCGGTATGGAGACAGGTCTTGGATCGGACCTTCGCCGATCAACGCGACTCCGCCGACTGCCTTGCCCTCGGTATCAGGCAGCGAGATGCCGATATAGCAGTTGGCCTGGAACATCTTGAGTAAATTGTCTTGCGGATAGGCCTGCAGCACACCTTGCTGATAGAGAGCGTTGCCCGTTTGAATTATCTCTTGGCACGGGGTGAGATGCGCGTCGTACTGGACCGGGTCCAGCGCCACGCCGTGGTCCGCACCGGCCATGACACAGCGCATGTAAGGGTAGACCTCGTCAGCCTGCAACGGGTCGGGTGTGCAGACCGTGGCGACACGGATGCCGGGCAACTGACTCACGGCGAGGCAGAACTGGCGCAGAAACTCGCCACCCACCGCCATCTCGACCGCCGCATTAATCTGCTCAAGCCAGGCAAGCTCGGTCTCCGCCAATGATCGGCCAATACTCGCATGCGGTTGCGATTCGCCGTCTTCATCTTCGGCAATCGAGACCAGCCCCGCGCGGATCGCGATCTTTGCCAACTCGACGCGGTTGGACGCTTGTAACTTTCGGCCTATCGATAGCCGATGCGACTCGATGGTCTTCAGGCTCCGATGAAGCTTCTGGGCGATCTCGGGCAGCGAATCGCCCTCGCCGATGTATATGAGAATTTCCCGCTCACGTGGGGTCAATGAATCAATCGATGTGCTGCCCAATGGAAGCTCCTGGTGGGCGTGAGCGTGAGGTTCGCGTACAGGCTCACGCAAAATAAAGCGATTCGCGATCAAGGTGAAACAGAATCTATTCCACATCAATTCAGGGTATTCGCCTGAGTGTCTGAAATGCATTCTAAGCCAACTAATATACGAATGCCACATCGTTCATTTCGTCCAAAATCGATGTTTATAGGTCGGCATGGGGGACCAAATAATTTTACAGCGGCTATTCGCAGCTTGAATAGTCCGCCAGATCCTAAATGAGATAATTGATTAGCAGTGCGCAAATCAGTCGTACCGGAATACGCCTTTACGCCATGCATATACGAACGCGATCGCAGTCGTCAGCACGAAAAAGAGCATCCGGCCTAGGAACAAAGGCGACAGCGCATCGCCCTCAGCCCCCGCCAGCGAAGGGAACGTCACCGCCCAGGGGTAGAGGAACACAATCTCCACATCAAAGAGCAGGAACGTCATCGCAACGATGTAGAAGCGGACGTTGAACCGCCGGCGGGCCGAGCCGAAGGGGTTCATGCCCGATTCGTAGGTCGTGCCTTTGATCTCGCCTTTACGGGACGGACCTAAGAACGTCGTCAGCACCACATTTGCGACTCCGAAGCCGATCGCCATGAGCAGCAGGATGCCCAAAGCGGCGTAGTGGTTAAAGGCGTAGTCGGCGAGGAGGAGCATTGACAAAAAGTGTATCGGGTATCGCCCGCCAACGCACGCTACACTTTGACCATGCGACAGTACCTCGACCTCATGCAGCACGTCTTGGACCACGGCACGCCCAAAGCCGACCGCACCGGCACCGGCACGCGGTCCGTCTTCGGCTACCAGATGCGCTTTGACCTGGCCAAAGGCTTCCCCTGCGTCACAACGAAGAAGCTGCACCTGCGTTCCATCATCCATGAGCTGCTCTGGTTCCTCTCCGGCGACACCAATATCGCCTACCTCAAAGACAACGGCGTGCGCATCTGGGACGAGTGGGCCGACGATAAGGGCGACCTCGGCCCGGTCTATGGCTACCAGTGGCGACACTTCCCCAAACCCCCCCGAAATGGCCAAGCAGGCGGCGAAGTCGATCAGGTCCGCCAAGTCGTTGAAGCGATCAGGAACAATCCCGACTCACGCCGGCACATTGTCTGCGCATGGAACCCGGGCATGATCGAGGACATGGCCCTGCCGCCCTGCCATGCGTTCTTTCAGTTCTATGTTGCCGATGGCAAGCTCTCTTGCCAACTCTACCAACGCAGCGCGGATATCTTCCTCGGCGTGCCGTTTAATATCGCAAGCTACGCCCTACTCACCATGATGATCGCGCAGGTCACTGACTTACAGCCAGGCGACTTCGTCCACACCTTCGGCGACGCGCACCTCTACGACAACCACATGGACCAGGCCCACGAACAACTCAGCCGAACGCCGCGCGAGCTACCGACCCTAAAGATCAACCCGGCGATTAAGGATATCTTCGCGTTTAAGTTCGAGGACTTTGAGCTTCTTAACTACGATCCGCACCCACACATCAAAGCCCCGGTGGCGGTATAGCGATGCCGCAACTCCAACTCATCCAAATCTATGCCCGGTCAGAAAACCGAGTCATCGGTGCCGATGGTCGGATCCCCTGGCGGCTGCCGGACGACTTCAAGCACTTCAAGCAGACGACGATGGGCTGCCCGATCATCATGGGGCGCAAGACCTATGAGGATCACGCATCGGCATTGCCTGGACGATTGAACCTGGTCGTGACGCGCAATTCAGACTATGAAGCGGCCGAGGGGGTCGAGGTGGTGGCGTCGCTGGACGCAGCGATACAACGCGCATCAAATGAAAGCGACCGCGTCTTCATCATCGGCGGCGTCGGGTTGTTCGAGCAGACCTTCGACCAGGTGCAAACCGTCTACGAAACCGTCGTCCATACCGAGATTCATGGCGAAGCGGTCCTGCCTGAATTTGATTTCACCGGTTGGCAGCGAGAGGTCTTGCAGCAGCACCCCGCCGACGATCGGCACGCCTACGCGTTCACCGTTGTGCGATGGGACCGCAGGTAGGCAAGCCGACACGCAGCTTGGTTTCCTCCCGCAGGCAGTACAGCACCGGTACGAGGACCATCGTGACGACCGCGATGAGCATGCCGCCGATGCTGGGCAGGGCCATGGGGAGCATGATGTCGGCCCCTCGGCCGGTGGCGGTGAGGACCGGCAGCAGCGCGAGGATCGTCGTCGCGGTGGTCATCAGGCAGGGGCGGACGCGACGCATGCCCGCCTGAATGATGGCGGCGCGGATCGACTCGATTCCGGCGGGTTTTTCTTTGGCAAACTGCTGGTCGATGTAGGTTGACATGACGACGCCGTCGTCTGTGGCGATGCCGAAGAGCGCGAGGAAGCCAACCCAGACGGCGATGCTCAGGGAGACCGGCCGGACCTGAAATACCTCGCGAAGGTTGGTGCCCAAGACGTTGACGTCGAGGAACCACGGCTGGCCGTAGAGCCAGATGAGGATGAAGCCGCCAGCCCAGGCGACGCCGATGCCGGTGAAGATCAGCAG
>JARFRI010000152.1 GCA_029287335.1 Phycisphaera sp.
CCCCGGTGTAGGGTGATTTCCCACTGCCGCCTCGGCCGCGCTCTCGGCGGACCTTGGCGCGCACCCGGTCGCCGTCCATTGCGTCGAACGTCTTGCCCGGCGGGATGAACAGGTCGCCGTGCTCGGTCAGCTCGTCGGGGATGATAAAACCAAAGCCGCGCTCGTTGGAGCGGAACCGACCGATGAACTCATCGCCCACCGGCGGCAGGCCGATCGCGCCGGCGCTGCCGGAGACCAGCTGGTCGTTCTTGAGTAGTTCCTCGACGGCTTTGACAAAGTCATCGCGCTGCTCGGCAGTGATGCCCAGATCGTCGGTCAACTGCCGCAGGTCGCGCGGCTCGTATCGTCGGTCAGAAAGGTGGTCCAGGATGCGTCTTGCAAATCGATCGGGCATGGTGGGGTATCGGGGTCGGGTCGGGAGGAACAGCGGCGGGCGCGATCGCGGGGATGGCGTGGTCTGTGCAACACATCGTGGCACGATCTCGATCGCCTGTCTCCCGCGACCGGAGTATGCTAACGCCAAACCCTCCCTAACACCGGAAACCACCATGGCCAGCGAAAAAGACATCCTCGAACAAGCCACCAAGCTCGGCGAACTGATCGCAGAACACGACGCGGTTAAAAAGATGGAGTCGGCGACCAAGGCCTTCGAGGCCGACACCACCTCCCAGCGTGCCATGGCCGACTACCAACGCTTCGCCCAGACCCTCCAGCAGAAGGCACAGTCCGGCGGGGCGATCGAAGTCGAAGACAAACGAAAGCTCGAAGAGCTCCAACAAGCCGTCATCACCAACCCGCTGCTGGCCAACATGCAGCGCGCCGAGATGGACTACCTGGACCTGCTGCGCAAGGTGGACGGCGCGATCGTCGGCTCAGGCGGCCCGATGGCCGAGGCGATGCAACAAGCCCCGCCGCAAGCCGGTCCGTCGATTCTGGGTGGGTAAGGCGTTACGCCCCGCACTCACTCCGCCGCCGGCTTGATCGCCAACTCGCTGGGCTTGAGGCTAAACGGGGGTGCCGAGAGGATCGCTCGCCAACCCTCATTGATCTGGACTTCCAGATCGTCCCATCGGCCGTTGACGATCCATCCCTTGGCATCGTTGTGGGTGGCCGGTGGCGAGTTGGGGGCCTTCGCCGCGGCACTGACATTGGCCATGCCCTGCAGGCACAGGAACAACATCGTTTGGGCGCCCTTTTCCTGGTCCTGATCGATCCGATTGGCTTTGGAATGCTCGATGATCAACGCTGCGTAACGGAACATCGCGCGGTTGTAGCCCTTGATCGAACGCAGGTCCGGCGGGACCTCGCTGACCAGGACGTTGGTGAAGCTCTCCAGCACCGATCGCTCGGGGGCGTACGACAAATTCGGATTCGCCTCGTGCAACGGCACGCGCTGATTGAGGATCTCGATCAAGGCTTCGCGTGACAACGGCGTGTTGATCTTGACCAGCGCATCCAGCCCGGCTCGCACGACGATCGGGTGGGGCGGCTCTTTCTGCTCAATCAGCTTCTTGATCTGCGCGATGACGGCGTCGATCTTGGCCTGCTTGCCTCGGCCGTCGTTCGCCGCGATGCGTGCTTTCCACCACTGGGCCCGCTTGCCCAGCGCGGTTACTGCCCAGTGCTGAACCGCATCGTTCTTATCGGTGAGCCCCTTGTCGATCAGGGTCTTGGACGCGTCATCGACCATCGAGGCGAGGATGATCATCGCATTCATCCGGACCAGCGGGCTTTCGTGATCGACCGCGGCGCTGATTCGGCTGCTGATCGAAGTGGACAGCGCTTCGAGATACGCCGCGCTGGGCTGGTTGGCACGGAACAGGCTCAGCAACTGTTCGCGGGCCTCGGTGATGTCTTGGGGCTTTGGCTCGTCTCGGGTCAGGTCGAAGATGAGCGGATCAACCATCGCGACGATGCGATCGTTCATGTCTTCGGTGATTTTGTCAGCTTCGACAATTTCCGTCGGCATGAACCGCTGGCCCAGCGCAGGCGTCGCCGCCAACAGCACGAGTAGCGAACAGGCAGCGGCCACGAGCGGTCGGGACAAGACATTAATCACAAGCAAAGCTCCACACAGGCAGGGCGGGGTCGAGCACCGGCACATCGAGTCCACCGACCAGCGCTCACCCAACAAAAGTAACCGCCCGCAGCACCTAAGTCAACGTATTGCCTATTCCTATGACAAGCCCAGGAGCCAAAAGCTATGATCCCACCTGATCAAAACCGCTAGAAACCACCCCTGAAAGTGCCGACCATGTACCGATCGATCAAAGCCGCCTCCGCCTCCGCCAAACCCCAGGCCGCCGTCCTGCTGCTGCCCGCCGGGACCAAGGCCGCCGATGTCGCCCATTGCCCCGACGCCCCGGCACTCGAAGAACTGCTCAAGCAGCCCGACTGCGAACTGTCCCCGGAATGGACCCGCACGCTCTACCACAGCGACGCCCCAGCCAAACGCACGATCGTCGTCGGGCTCGGCGAAACAGGCAAAATTGACGCGACAACCCTCCGCCTGGCCGCCGCCAAGGCCCTGCGCGAGCTGGACGCTGGCAAACTCACCAGCGCGTCCGTCCACGCCGTGGGCCTGCCCGAGTCGCTCGACGGCCCAACCATCGGCCGAGCCATCGCAGACGGCATGTCACTCGCCAACTTCACCTTCGACGCCTACCACGGCAAGACCAAACGACCCGATAAGAGCAAACGCGAAAAGCCCCGCGATCTGGCCGTTGGCCTCGACTCGGCCCACCGCACCGGCTTTAAGCAGGGGCTCAAAGTCTCCGAGGGCGTCACCACCGCACGCACCCTCGCCTGCACCCCGCCCAACGTCGCCAACCCGAAATACATCGCCAACTACTGCAAGAACCTGGCCAAGAAGAGCAAGCTCAAGTGTACGGTCATCGACGCGCGGCGTGCAAAGGAACTGCACATGGGCGGCCTGCTCGCCGTCGGCGCCGGCGGCTCGACCCCGCCTTGCATGGTCATCCTCGAACACGCCCCCTCCGGCAAGACCAAAGACAAGCCGCTGCTGCTCGTAGGCAAGGGCGTCACCTTCGACACCGGCGGGTACTCACTCAAAGCCGACGGCGGCAAGGGCATGAAGTACGACAAGTGCGGCGCGATGAACGTCATCGGCGCGATGCAAGCCATCTCAAACCTGAAGGTGAAGCGCCGCGTCGTCGGCATCATCGGCCTAGCCGAGAACATGATCGACACCGACGCCTACCGCGTCGATGACATCATCACCTTCTGCAACGGCGTCACCTGCGAGATCACCAATACCGACGCCGAGGGCCGACTCGTCCTGGCCGACTGCCTGGCCTACGGCACGAAGACCTACAAGCCCGCGGCCGTGCTCGACTTCGCCACGCTCACCGGCGGCGTCGTCGTGGCGCTGGGTAAAAAGATCGCCGGCGTCTGGTCCACCGACGACGCACTGCTCAACAAGCTCAAGACCGCGGGCCAAACCGTCGGCGAGCCGATCTGGCAACTGCCCCTGGACGACGACTACCGCAAGATGATGCAGGCCAAGCACGCCGACCTGCACAACTCCGCACCCGTCCGCGAGGCCCACGGCACCCAGGGCGCCGCCTTCCTCAGCTACTTCGTCGGCACCGACGCTCCCAAGCAGATCCCCACCACCCCGTGGGTCCACGTCGACATCGCTGGCACCGCCAACACCGAAGACTGCACCCTCATGGAAAAAGGCCCCACCGGCTTCGGCGTCCGACTGGCCACGGAATTGGCCGCCACGCTCTAATCAGCCATCAATCGTGAGTTCTTTACGAATCAAGCTCATTGAGCCGATGGTATTTGTTATGCTCTCCGACCCGTTGAAACGTCCTGGTTGTGCTGCTTCAACATCCTGATCCAATTCATGGAGGAACCGATCAGTGCAAACCCTATCACCCGCTTCAACCGCGACCATGCCTAAAGCCATCATCTTCGATTTCGACGGCGTCATCGTTGACTCCGAGCCGCTGCACTACCAGGCCTTCGTCCTCGTCGGTAAGTCCTTCAACTTCGAGTTCACCTGGCAGCAGTACCTGACCCAGTACATCGGCTTCGACGACCGCGACGCCTTCCGTTACATGCTGGCCCAGGCCATCGAAGGCGGATACACGCCCGACATCACCGACCTGCAGAAGACCCTCAACGATCTGATCGAGAAGAAGCAGCGTGCCTTTGAGGCCATCGCCGAGACCGGCACCGCCGCGATCCTCGGCGCGGTCGAGCTCATCGAAGAGGCCGCCGACGCGGGCCTGCCCATCGCGATCGCCAGCGGCGCGACCCATGCCGACATCGAGCAGATGCTTCGGCTGCTCAAGATCCGCGACAAGTTCGACATCATCGTCGCCGCCGACGACGTCGAGCACAGCAAGCCCGACCCGACCACCTACGCGATGGCCTTTGAGAAACTCGCCGCGAAGTACCCCGACGCGAACCTCACGCCCCAGACAACCCTGGCTATCGAAGACACCGGCGCGGGACTCGCCTCGGCCATCGGTGCCGGACTGCAAACCCTTGGCCTGACAACGACCTCGCCACCCAAGGTGTTAGAAAAAGCCGGCCGTGTCGTCGAAGACCTCGCCGGCGTCACACTCACGACGCTAAACAAGTGGTATGGGTGATCTATTTGGTGATTTTGCGATGTGGTGATTGCGTGAAGTCTTTTCAGATGCACATCAAATGAGCCGATCCCTGAATGTTGCGTTATCGTTTTAGAATGTTCGCTAAGCAGGCAGAATATTCGCGACATACTTCGCCAAATCACCAAATCACAAGATCACCAAATGAACGACGCCCCCCTAATGCTCTCCATCTCCGGCATGCGCGGCCTGGTCGGCAAGTCCCTGACCCCAACCGTCGCCGCACGCTTCGGCGCCGCCTTCGGCTCCTGGCTCTGGACCAACCGTCGGCCCGGTAACGACGAAACCAAACCGCCCACCGTCGCGCTCGGACGAGACTCGCGCCAGTCCGGCCCGATGATCGAAGCCGCCGTCGTCGCCGGCCTCGCCGCCACCGGCTGCCACGTCATCCGCGTCGGCATCATTTCCACACCGGGCGTCGCCGTCGCGATGGATCACTTCGAGGGCGACGGCGGCATAGTCATCACCGCCAGCCACAACCCCTTCCCATGGAACGGCATCAAGCCCCTGCGACACGACGGCGTCGCGCCGCCGCCCGACCAGGTCAACGACATCATCCGACGCTTCAACGATGACGACTTCAACTACGTCGAAACCCAAGACCTCGCCCGGATCGAAGACTTCCCCGCCGGCGATAAGCACCACGTCGACCGCGTCCTCGAACTGGTCGACGTCGACCTCATCAAGTCCGCCGAGCTCACCGCAACCGTCGACTCGGTCCACGGTGCCGGCGGCGACGAGGCCAAGCACCTGCTACACGCCCTGGGCGTCAAACTGCACCACCTCTACGCCGAGCCCACCGGCGACTTCCCGCACACGCCCGAACCCACCCGCGAAAACCTCACCGAACTCAGCGAACAAACGCCCAAGCACAAAAGCGACGTCGGCTTCGCCCAAGACCCGGATGCCGACCGCCTGGCCATCGTCGATGAGACCGGCCACTACATCGGCGAGGAATACACCCTGGCGCTCTGTGCCCTGCACAAACTGAGCAAAGACGAGTCGATCGCCGCCAACCTTTCGACAAGCCGAATGATCGACGACATCGCAGCCAACGTCGGCGCGACCGTGATCCGCACGCCCGTCGGCGAAGCCAACGTCACCCAGGGCATGCGCGACCACCACACCACCCTCGGCGGCGAAGGCAACGGCGGCATCATCGACAACCGCGTCAGCCAGGTCCGCGACTCCATCCTCGGCATGGCCTACATCCTCGAACTCATCGCATCGCGCAAACAAAAACTCAGCGACATCGTCAAAGACATCCCCGCCTACGCCATCGTCAAAGACAAAGCCGACGTCGATCCTGCGGTGCTCGAAACGATGCTTGAAAAAATGCAGGCCGCCTTCGCCGACCAAAAGATCGACCTCCAAGACGGCGTCCGCATCGACTGGACCAACAAATGGGTCCACGTCCGCCCCTCCAACACCGAACCCATCATCCGCGTCATCGCCGAGGCGGGCGACGAATCGCAAGCCAAAGAACTCGTGCAACAAGTCCGCGATGTACTCGGGCTGTCATAAAGTAGCGTTAGCCGGCCCGCTTGCCGGGCCGAGGGAGCGCTCGCACAGCCCGGCAAGCGGGCCGGCTAACAACCTCACCAATCCGTCCGGATCTCCACCGGCTGGGGCTCGCCCTTGGGCAGCATCGGCTCGTCCGGCCAGGCCGGCTCGAACATCGCCGTCAGCACCGTGCGGAACGTCGGCAGATCGTTGTCCGCCGGGCCGATCTTCAAGGGCAACACATACGCCCGCGCGATCGGGTCCCAGTACTCGGCCTGCTGCTCCATCGTCGTCAGATCAAACGACCACCGAAAGCCGCGCTGCCGACCTTCCTTATCAAGAACAATCTGCCCGTTGCGATCCAGCACCCGAAGCTCCACCGCGAGCTTGCCCACATCCTTAATAGGCTCGTTGAACTGATCCAACAACTCGATCCGCGCCTCAAGCCGAAGCGCCTCGCGCTCCTTCACATACCGCGAGGCAGGATGAACGCGCACATCCGTCGCGCATAAAAACCACTTGGGCCACTGCTTGTCTTGCGCCGCCGCATCCTGGTCGACCCGCCGATCGTCGGGATTCACTTCCGTCCCCTTGGGCGCACAGGCGACCGGCAGAAGCAGTGCGATCAATAGGCTCAAACGTAAGATCGTCATGGGCATCGCTTGAGGATAACAGCAACAAACCATCACGCCACACGGCGGGCCTGGTCCATACCCTCAAGCAGATCGGCGATGCGCTGCTGGGTCTGCTCGAACCGCTCGATCGCGGCGGTGTTGCGGCTGACCAGATCGATGAGCGTTTGCAGCTCCAGCTGCTGGGCGGTGATGCGTTGGTGGGCGTCGGTGAGCTGCTGCTCGCGCTTGCGGGAGTAGAGCCGTTCCCACAGCCACAGCGCGCCCATTAGGCCTGCCACGCCGAACTGGGTCATGTTCTGAAATGATTCGGGGTTTTCTAGCATGGTGCTTAGTCCAATCGCAGTTGGGTGCGGGGCGTGTAGTTGGACACGCCGAAGGTCAGGTCGATGCGCTGGATACGGGCGTCGCGCGTGCCGAAGCTCGAGGGGTTGCCATCGATGGCCAGGCCTCTGCCCAGTGCGTCGAAGACCCGGTCGCCGGGGCGCAGCGCGGTCCATGCGCCATGCAGCACCACCTTCGCGGCGATCGCTGGGCCGGGCTGTTGGCTGATGTGTTCTTGCAGACGCAGGCGTAGGCCTCTTCGATCGTCGGCGGTGTCGGCCTGCAGGATGCCAGCATCAATCGCGGGTCGATGGATACTGGTCGAAGCGACATGCCGCCAGGCATATGTATTTTCAAAGTCAAATACGCGCGTCGGCGCAGGCCCGGCGAACGGATTGCCATCCCAACGTGTCGCTTCGATCGGTTGCGGGCTGGTCAGCGACGCAGTGACACGCAGGCAAAGTGTGCCGGCCTTCGCCGCGGTCAAGACCGCGCTCGGTAAGACATCATCGCTCAGTAGGACGCCCGCCCGATCGGTCATGACCAGCGCCTGGCCGGGGTAGGCCGACCAGTTGCTGCCGCTGTCGGTGCTGCTCTCAATGATCGGCGAGAGCCTTCGGCCCGCGGCGTCCTGAGACAAACACAAGCCAAAGCGCATCGGCTTATTCACCGTACCGGGCAGATCAAACAACGCGCCGACATCAAAGGCCGAGCCAAGGTTAAACGGCTCGTCGCTGTACACCCCGTCTTCGTTGAGCACCCACGCGCGGTAGACCGAGCCATACAAACTAAAGTCGCTACTGGTCAGTCGGCCATAGTCACTGTCGGGTTGGCCTTCTAGGCTAGGGTCCCAGCCCGGCTGAAGCGCGAAGGTGTCCTCGACGACAGGGCGATCCCCCCGAGCGATCCACCGGCGCGGCGGTCGGGCTTGCCGATCAACCGAAACCGACACAACCGACCCGCCACGGCCCGCATCATCAGGCCAAGGCAACGCAACCCTTCGCCCCGCGCGGTCCGGCATCACCGTCAACGCCCGGCGGACCTGCCGTTGATCCAATTGAAGTGTCTGCACGATCGACAGACCAAGGCCTGTCAGCAAGGGCTCAAGTCGAGACCCAATCGTCGCGGTCAGAGATGATGATGCATCCACCGTCGTGCTTCGTAAATCAGACTCACAAGCCAGCACCAACTCGGCATCAACCAATGCGGCAAGCCGATGCAGAAGAATATCAAGCCCAACCGCGTCGTCATCAAACGGCCCAAGCATCTCCATCGGCTCGGTAAGTGTTGATGACAAACGATCACGCAAGACAAGCAAATCGTTGTCAGTCCCCGCGGCTTGATCGCGCTCGTCTTGTGACACGCTGCCGGACAACAACACCTGCCAACGCACCTCGCCATCGGATAAGGCGTATGGCACCGCGACCGTGATCTCGGCTTGCTCCAAGCCATATGTTTGCCGACTTACTCGACAAAGCGTGGCCACACGGTCATCAAGTGGGCCATGCAACGTCATGGACACGACAGACCAGTCAGGGTCCGGCACACCATCGATGAACACAACAGGCGCGACCGCCTGGGTCGAGGTGGTATGGCGAGAGATCGCAACAGCAGCGAGTGCCTGACTCATGACGAAGCCTCCAAGAGAGTGAGTGATTGGCTTGGGATGCCTGCGGGCAAAACCTCGGCAGACCAAGGCGAGTCAAACGACGTCACGCCTTGAACGGAAATGAACCGATAGCGCGTCGGCTCGGCGGGGCGATCGATCGTAAAGACCACCCGTCGCTGCCCGGTGACGGGTGTGACCGCGCTGTGCGTGACCGGATCATCACTGCCGCTTTGTACAACGAGCTGGACCATGTCGATCCCCAGCGCGTCCAGTGATGCGGGCCAATAAGCCGAGAGCACGAGTTGGCCGGCACGTTCAAGCACTAGCCACTCTGCATCGGTCGGCCAAGCCGGTAAAGCGGGGCGAATCACCTGGCCCGAATCGACCGCAAGATAAGCTGTGGCCGATGCGTGATCAGACCGGCCCTGCGCATCAATCGCGCGGACGAGGTAGCGAACGGCCTGGCCTTGTGCGGGCAAGTCTTCGGCATCGATCGCGAACTGTTTGACGCCGGCGTGCAAGACCGCCAAGGGTTTGTCGAAGTCGATCAGGTCGAGCCGGGGCGACGGGCCGAAGACGTCGTAGCCGGCCTGGGGAAACGGGATCGGCATCAGCGGGTCGCCAATGAGTTGTAAACCGTCGCGCAAGAAAGGCTGGGCCACCAGCCACGCCTCGGCGACCGTCCAACCCCGCCGCAAGCCCTCAAAAAACAAGTGTGGCAGCGGCAGCGAACTAAGCGAATACGCCCGGCTTGGCGCGGCGGCATACGCATACCCCGCCTGCATCGCCGCGCTCAGCCAGTCGGTCGCCGCGGCATCGCGCACCGTAACCGCCGGGTCGGGCAGCGGGTCAAACTGCAGACAGATCGCTCGCCGACCACCTTGCGTTTCAAAGAAACCCGCCGGCGGTGCCGCATCTCGCCAACCCCAGATGACCGCTTCATTGCTGGCCGTTGTCGGTGCCTGTTCGTCGTAAACAATCGTCGGCAAGCGAAGCTGTGCAACACCCTGGCCCGTCGCCCAGTCCTGCACCGGCAACGTATAACCCGGACTGATGCTTGCGCTATCGGGGTTGATGTCGATCAACAGGTCGGCCCCCTGATCGTGTGCCAGTGGATTCGCAATCAGGTCATCGGCACGATCGATCAACGCGATCGCTTCGGCAAGCGTCGGCGCGTCGATCCGCCCGGTCAGGCGTACGCTGACGAATTCGCTTGCGATGGGTCGCTGGGTGATCTCGCTTTGATAGAGCGGGTTGACGACGGGCAGGCCGTGCGCATCGTCCGTATGCAGGTAGGACGCGATCGGCGTGAGCGAACCTGTGCCCGCAACATCCGCATAGCCCGGCACGCGATAGCCCAGCAGCACGCCGACGATCTGATCGCGCAGACCGTTGTCATCGAGGTAGTCGCCGATCTGCTGCCGCATCGATTCGTACTCGCCCGCGCTGGTCGTCTCGGTCGTCGGCAAGACAAGGCCACAAAGGTTGGCGTAAGGGACACCCCGGCGATCGCGGTACGTGTCGGCCCAGACACAACTCTCCGCATCGGAACGGTTATAGACCACCAGCCAGCGGCGCGGATCGCCAGCGTGCTCGTCAGCCGGCGTTGATCGCGGTACCCCGATCGGCGAGTCAGCAAGCACCCAGTGATCCACATCGATCGTACCCGTCGGGCCGATCGAGATAAACCCGACGCCGAGCCAGGCGTGTTGCGTGGCGTTGAAGACCGCGGTGGCGGTACCACGCGGGACACCATTAACACGCAAGCTCACAAGACCCGTTGACGTATCGAGTCCAACCTCGACACTGTGCCACGCAAGCGAAGTTGGCAACGCCGAAGTCATTTGCACGCCGCCTACATGAAACGTGACCAACTCATTGGTGAGATCAAGCGTGACCTGCCAGACCGAACGTCCCTGTGCATCGATCCCCCCGGCCAAGACCACCTCGCCGCCGGCTACTTGCGTGGGGTTGACCATGAACCTGCAAAACAACGTCTCGCGCGGCGTACCAAGGTCGACACGCAACACTTCATGATCACCTGTCATGTCCATTCGCAGCACGGTGCTGCCGGGCAGTTCGGGGAGTGAGCCGGTCGAAATTTGGGATAGGGCTGACATGAAAGGGCTCCTTACAGGCCGTCGGGCAGAGCGAGTTGACCCATCGCCAGCCCATAGAGCCAGCGGACCTGGTCGGCCGACAACTCATGATGGAAGATGGCAACTTCATCGAGAAAGAAATTGACGCTGTTCGTCGTGACCTGACCAAGTAAAAAGTCGATGGGGGCGATCGCGTCACCGCCGCCTGACTGCTCGACATCGAGCTGGCCATCGACGAACCACCGGACGAGCCCTGCACCGGAACGGGTGAGGACGGCAAAACGCCAGGACGTATCGATTTGCTGCGTGCTATAGACATCAACCCCATTGAGAATGGTCAGCCGAAGCCGACCATCATCGGGGATATGAAGACGTGTATGGCCGATTGATGTCGTGGTGAACTGGCCCATGATCGCGCCGCCGTCGATCGGACCCGCCGGGGCGCGGACCCAGAATGCGACCGAGAAAGGCGCGTTGACGCCGCCGGGTAACAGTGGCGCGTTGGCCGTTGCGACGGCACCTGAGAAATGGATCGCTTCGTTGTTGTCGTATGTCAGGGCACCGTCTTGCAAAAGCGAATGAGCTCCCGAAAGCTGCAGCGGGTAATTGCCAGTCTCATCCGCCAACGTCGTGCCAGTCTGTTCGCCCATGCGCCAGTAGGCCAGCGGGGTCAACGCCATTACCGCCGAAGCGTAGTCGGGCACAGCCATTGACGGCAAGGCAAGCTCGCCGAAGTTGGGTACCTCGAAATCAACGTACTTTAGAATCGTCATCAGAGTCACACTTTCAACAAAGTCTCAAAACGCAGATCGGTAATCAGGGCGACCTCGCCGCTGGTCACTTGCACCTCGGCGAGCTTGAGGTGATCACTCACCGGCCAACCTGCGGCGTTGTCGGCAGAGCCGATCTCGCTGCTGCCCGCGTTGTCTTGCAGCCAAATCAAGGCGGTGCTGTTGTTGTAGACGCCCAGATCGATTGATCCACCGTCGTATGACAAGGCCTGTCCCGCGATCGAGCATCGGCCCGGCGCGATCCAAACCGATGCGGCTTCGTCGGCGTCTTTCCAGACGCGAAGGTCACCGGCCGAGGACTCCGCCAAGCGGTGCAGTGCGCCGATGAGCCATTCGTAATAAGGCTGCAGGCCGGCCTCGGGATAGCTCACACCGGTCACCGGGTGCGCAGTGCCGACGAGTGAAGCGATTTGTTGGCTCGTGATGTCTTGGGAGGGCATGTCATCGTTTCCTATTGGGGATGGTTGGATCAGATCGGGCGGTCGGCCCTGATCACCACGAGCACCGCGATATGGGTGGGCTGCTGCGATACGCTGCCGTTGGCGGTGTAGGTCAGGTCGATGGTGATCAGGTCGCCTCGGCTGACGTTTTCGTTGCCATTGGTCACTAAAGTTGCCGCAACGCCATCGCCTTGGTCGGTGCTGCGGAAGCCCGAGCCATGGGTTGAGGTCAGCGTCGCCGAGGCCGAGGTGAGCGCGTTGCCATTGACTAAAGCCTGGCATAACAGGCCGTCGGCCGAGTCGCTGGACTGTGTGTTGAGCCCCGTTGAGAGGATGACCGCGACGACTTGCCCGCTGATCGGAACGCTGCCGACGAGTTGATTCGCGACGGATGAAGTCAACGAGCCGCTATGGATCCACTGCAAGCCGCTGCCACCAACCATGTGGTAGGACTGGCCAAGATGTGATTGCCGCAGGTAGCCGGTGTCGCGATCG
>JARFRI010000159.1 GCA_029287335.1 Phycisphaera sp.
ACGGCAGACGATGCTGTCCACCTCGCTTGCGCCCGGCGCGTTGATCGCCTGGAAGGTCCCGCCCAAGAAGCTGCTCGATGCGTTCGAGTACATGTTCAAGGAGGACCCGTTCTCCGGCCACGTCGTCCTGCGTACCACCGATAAGGAAACGCGCGGCAGCGACTACAAGCTGTGGACCACGCTCAAGGTGCCCTCCAAGTACAGCATGCAAAAGCACTGTGAGCTGCTGATGGAGAAGACCGGTGCCGAGCACTACAAGCTGCTGCCCGCCAAGCGTTTGTTCATGTTGGGTGTCGGTCACGTCCGGCGCAAAGGCCTGGAGCCGGGTAGCCGAACCGATGAGCCCGGCCGGGTGTTGGACACGACGATTGTCGAACTCAACGATCATGAGTGGCAGGTGCTCATGTCGCTCAAGCGCGAGTTTGAGCCGAGCGAACTGACGCCGAACCTTTGGCAGGCCCGCGCCGATGAAGCGGGTGTCTCATTAGACGAGTTCTGTAAGGTCGCCGAATCCTTGGCCGAACGCAAACTCGTCGGCCGATTCTCCACCTTCCTCGAACACGTCAAGGCTCACAAGGACGGCCAACGCGTCACCAAATTCAACGCGCTGTTCCACTGGCGCGTCCCGGCAGGCAAAGAACTGCAAGCGGGCCAAGAGGTCGGCCGACACCACTGCATGACCCACGCCTACTGGCGCGAGGGCGGCGAAGAGTTTTCCAGCGTCAACATCATGGGCGTCTCCCACGGCACCGACAAAGACCTGGTCATGGCCCACAAAGCCGCCATCGACCAACACCTCGAAGAGATCGGCATCCCCGTCGACTACACCAACGTCTTCTGGGGCGGCAAGAGCGAGATCAAGCCCAGCGAGATCAGCCCGATCGCGTATAAACAATGGCTGGAAAAGATCGGGGTGGATCCGGCATCCATGCGGGGTTGATCGATGCCCCAACGCTACAAACTCACACTCGCCTACGACGGCAGCGCGTTCTTTGGCTGGCAGAAGCAGGAGCCGCCTGACGCGGAGCCGTTGCGCACGGTGCAGGGGGAGTTGGAGTCGGTGTTGGTTCGCCTGCTGGGCACGCCGAAGACGGAACTGCATCTGATGGGCGCGTCGCGCACCGACAGCGGGGTGCATGCGCTCGGACAGACGGCGATGTTTGATGCGAACTGCTCGATCCCGTTGGATCGGATGGCACTGGCGATCAATGCCCGGCTGCCCGACGATATGGAGGTGCGCAAGTGCGAGTTGGCCCCGGCTGGCTTCGATGTCATCGGCGATGTGACGAACAAGCAGTATCGCTATCGTATTTTCAATGCCCAGCACAAGCCGCTTTGGGTCCGCAACGCGGTGTACCACTTCTACAAAGCCGAGATCGATCCGCAGAAGATGAATGATGCGGCCCAGCGGCTCATCGGCACGCACGATATCGAGGGCTTCGCCGCCGCGGGACACGGCCGAGAGAACACGGTGCGTTCGATCTACGACTGCATGGTCTTCGTCGACCCGGTCTACCCCGACGAGATCCACATGACGATCCAAGGCAGCGGATTCTTGTACAACTCGGTGCGGATCATCGCGGGGACGCTGCTGGAGGTGGGGCGGGGGCGATTCACGCCGTCGCACATCGATGAGATTCTGAAGACGGCAGACCGCCGGATCGCTGGGCCGACGCTGCCGCCGCAGGGGCTGTGTCTGGAGTGGGTGCGATACGGGTAAGATGCTTGTGTTCACCTGCGTCTTAAGGGAATGATGATGAAACGATTTTTTACAGTGATGCTCCTTTTCGTTGGCTTGGGCTTACCCGCGTTTGCGGATGAGAAGCCGCCGAACATTGTGCTGATTCTTTCAGACGACCAGGCGTGGACCGACTATGGCTTCATGGGTCACCCCGATATCAAGACGCCGCACCTCGATGCGCTGGCGAAGCGCAGCCTGTTGTTTCCGAAGGGCTACGTCTCCTCGCCGTTGTGTCGGCCGTCGTTGGCGACCATGGTCACGGGTTTGTATCCGCATCAGCACGGCGTGACGGGCAACGATGTCGATGGCCGCAACAAACGTGCCGAGTTGGACGAGCAGGTCAAGGCCGAGTTTCACAAGCACCCATCGATGATCAAAACGCTTGTGGCCAATGGCTACCTCGCGCACCAGTCCGGCAAGTGGTGGGAAGGCAGCTACCAGGACGGCGGCTTCACCCACGGCATGACTCACGGCGACCCCAAGCGCGGCGGACGCCATGGCGACGTGGGCCTGAAGATCGGTCGCAAAGCTGAAGGACAAGCGGGACCAGAAGGCTTAGACATTCCGGGGTCGATGCGGCCCATTGCTGACTTCGTGGATCACGCGATGCAGGAGGACAAGCCCTTCTTTGT
Source organism: Phycisphaera sp. (assembly GCA_029287335.1). Classification (GTDB taxonomy): domain Bacteria; phylum Planctomycetota; class Phycisphaerae; order Phycisphaerales; family Phycisphaeraceae; genus JAHQVV01. Next base: position 2,374 of record JARFRI010000159.1, read on the forward strand.
CTGGTACGCGCCGTTCCTGCCACACACGCCACACAACCCGCCCAAGCGTTTGCTTGATAAGTACACCAAGGATGGCCGGGCGATGGACGTCGCGAAGTACTACGCGATGTGCGAGTGGTTCGACGAGACGTGTGGCGAACTGGCCAAGCTCGTGGATGATCGCGGGCTAACGGAGAACACGGTGTTTCTTTACATCTGTGATAACGGATGGGCGGCGAGGAGTACGAATGCCGACGATCCGAATCAGAAGCTGTGGGGCGGTTTTGCCTTGAACTCCAAGGGCTCGCCTTTCGAGAACGGTATCCGCACGCCGATGATGGTGAGCTGGCCGGGCAAGGTAACGCCGGGTGTTAGCGACGACTTTGCTCACGAGATTGACCTGTTCCCCACGGCGATGGCGGCGGCCGGCCTCGAAGCGCCTGCCGATCTGCCGGGCATCAATCTGATGAACAAGGAAGCGGTCGAGGCCCGCGAGATCATCTTTGGCGTCACGAATGCCATCCACAACATGACGCCGGGCAACCCGGACGGCACACTGCAATACCTCTGGGCGATCGAAGGCGATTGGAAGCTGATGGTTCGCTACTCGGGCGAGAACAAGACCAAGTACCGCAATATCCACGTGTGGGATACGGTGCCGGTCCGCTTATACAACCTTGCCGAAGACCCGCATGAGGAGACGAACCTTGCGTGGGATCGCAAGGACAAGGTGCGTGAGCTTCGCAAGAAGATCGAGGCCTGGCACCCGGTCCCGAAGCCCTATCAACTCAACGGACTGGGAGAATAGATCAGATGGCCAATATCCTCGTCGTCGGTCCTCACCCGGACGATCAAGAACTCGGCATGGGCGGGACCGTCATCCGCCTGGCTAGCCAAGGGCATCGCGTGCTGTTGTTGGATATGACCAATGGCGAGCCGACGCCGCTGGGCTCGCCCGAGCAGCGCGAGATCGAGTGGACCAGGGCCGCTGACATCATGGGTGTGAAACGCAGACTGCTTGGTCTGCCCAATCGTTCGGTGATGCACACCCTCGAAGCGCGGCACGCGGTCGCGGGTGTGATTCGTGAGCACCAGGCCGACATCATCTTCGTGCCTTTCGAACAGGATGCGCACCCCGACCACCGCGCGGTGACACGCATTGTTGAGGATGCACGCTTCGATTCGAAGCTGACGAAGATCGATCTGCCCGGGCAGCCTTGTTATCCCAAGTGGTTGTTTTACTACTACGCGACGCATTTACGCTGGGTGGCGGACCCGTCGTTTTGTCTGGATATCACCGAGCAGATGGAGACGAAGGAGGCGGCGATCAAGGCGTACGAGACACAGTTTGTGCTGCCGGAGAAGAACCGCCGGGTCGTCGAGTGGGTGCGTGATTTCAACAGCTACATGGGTTCGCGGATCGGGGTGAAGTACGCCGAGCCGTTCTTTACCAAAGAGCCCTTGGGGTTGGGTTCGCTTGATACCTTGGCGATGTAGGCTCAGTCGTACGCGATGTCTTGGATGAGTTTGCCGTCGCTGTCGCGGGTCCAGATGAGCGTGGGCTGGGGGTCGAGCCCCGGTGCGGTGATCCGTGGGGGCAGGCCGACTTGATTGGGCGCGAGCAAGACTAAAGCTCGTTTGCTGGTATCACGGGTGTATCCGAACAGTTCATCATTGCCCGCAGCAAAGCTCCGCGTCACGCCCATCTCATTGCGTCGGATCTGGAAGCCGTAGTGCTGGAGCTTCTCTCGCAGTGCATCAAGGTCTTGGGGCATCGCTTCGCCTTGCTCGGCAAGGAATCGAAGCCCGGTGCCGAGGAAGACGAGCCGCTCGCTGGCTTGTGCAACCTCATCGGTCTGTTGGCTTAACGCAAAGCCACGCCAGTCATCGGCCAGGGTATTGAGGCCGTGTTCGCCAAAGGCCATGAACAATGCATCTTCAGCGCG
>JARFRI010000195.1 GCA_029287335.1 Phycisphaera sp.
CCCGCCGCTGTATTGACCCCGGCTTCGCCCATCACCGGCACTCTGCTGTTGGGGCTGGCCCTGCTGCTGGGCATCGCTTTGGTTCTGGTTCTGGCTGGCGTTTTGGGTGGAGGCGGTGGTGGCTAGTGGCTGAACCGACAGCCGTTCGACGCTCATGCCTTTGCTTTCAAGTGCCGAACGGAGCTGCGCGAGTTGATTGGTGAGTAGCGTCTGTGCCGAAGCAGACTCGGCATGGAAGGTCGCGCTCACACTTGTGCCAGTGATCTGCATCTGGATGCGCACCGTGCCCATCTCGGGCGGCGTCAAACGCATGGTTACCGCCCCGCCACGCTGCTGAACCGCATTAGCCAGGCCGCGTGTTAAACGTGCGGTGTTGAGCGAATCGTTGTCGGCACTACTGATCGCGGGCTGGGCCTGTACTTGACCGGCGGCGGCGTCGGCTTGTGTCGTTGAAGTTGGATTGATGGGCAGCCTTGCCTCGCTGCCGGCCTGATCGGGGACCGAAAACGCATTGGCTGACGCGGCGTTGCTGTTGTTTGCAGCGGTGGTGTTCACGGTATTCGCAGTCGTTGCGGCCTTGCTGTCGCTACCGGTCTCACCGCTGTTGGCCTGTCCCGTATCGCCCTGCTGCACCACTGGCAGAGCCGTCGCGGCCGCACTTACCTGCACCGCTTGGCCTGTGTTCGTTTGTGCCTGATTCGGCAGCGCTGCATTCAATGACAAGTTGGAACCATTGGCCTGGTTTTGCGCAGCGGCCTTCTCGTTCGATGCCGCTTGAATCACTTGCCCAGCATCGACTTGCTGATTGGTATTGGCCTGGGCCTGTGCTTTGGGCTGATCCGTTGCGACCGCATCGATCACGTTGAGCTGAGCCGCGGCAGCATTTGCAGCCGCCTGCAACTGTGCCTCATCGGTGGTTTCTTCGGCCTGACCATCGGTGTCGTTCGTCTTCGCCTGGTCCGTGCTCTGTTCCGTATTCGTGCTCTCAGACGCATCCTGACTCGAATCTTCTTGCGATTCACTTGACTGCGTTTTTTGCTCGACTTCTTCAGCCTTGTCGGTCGTCGCCTGTTCGCCCTGTTGCGAATCGCTACGCGCCGGCTTGTCAGCGGCATTCACCGGCTCGGCACGTTCGGCGCGCTTGGCGGGCTCCTTCGTTTGAGCCGAGTCACGCAGCATATCAACGAAACCGGGCTTGGCATCCCGACCGGCGTCAGTATTACTCGGACGATCTTTTGATTTCGCCGTAGCGGGCAGCGCAGCAAGTAAATCCTGCATGTTCTGCTTGGAACTCGTAAAAGAAATGGTGCTCAAAGATCGGCCTCCGCTTTGACTTGGTCGGTTCGTTGACGCAGCTTTTCGATCAGCGTTGCGGCCTGGGCCACCTCGTTGGGGAGCTTAAATTCCTTGAGTACCTTCGCCGCCTTGCGTTCCTCCATCGCCGAGAGGTAATCGACGACCTGTTCTTGAGCGCCGCCGGTCAGCCACTGCTGGATCACCTGCTTGGCCTGCTTGGGGGGGATACCCTCGAGCATTGCGATGGCTTCCTTGAAGTCTTGATCTTGCATCGCCTCGATCTTCGTCGCGATCGCTGTCTCGAAGGCCTGCTGCTTCGTATCAAGCTCCGCGATCTTCTGTTCGATCAAACGCTGCTGGCTATTGAGCTGACGCCGAAGGGCCTCGGCTTCAACTTTCTGCCGCTCAAGCAGTGCACGCTGCTTTTCATCCACAACCTGAATCGATTGCAGCCTCGCCTCGGGTGTCAGCGGGCCGCCGGCAACCTGCTGCATCCGCAGGTCACGTTCGACCATTTCCTGCGCTTCGAGCTCGGCCTGCTCCGCCTCTTCGGCGAGCTTGGCTTGTTCATCGATGGTGTGATTGAAGACCGCAACCGCGTCGCGAACTCGGTCCTTATTCAGACGGCCGGTGGCACCGAGCCAACCCGCGAGCGCACCGAGCGCAAGGGTGTTGATGACAAGGACGAGGATGAACGCAGTGAAGAGGGTACGCATCGTTTGGGATCCGCCATGGCTTTGGCGGCGTAGGCCTGGGTCGTTTGCTCGTCGAGCCGCTTCGCCTCCATGCGTCGCTGCTCAAGCTCCCATGCCTGCCGCTGACGGTCTCTAAGCAATTCCAATGCCTTACGGTTTTTTGCTGCCTCAATTAGTTCGTTTCTTGCTTGTTCTACAAGGGTTTCCAGCTTTGCGAGGTCTCGAACCAGCGTATTGCCCCGCAGCGCACAGCTTGCGCTGTACCGCGCAATTCCTGCAATCGCGCCCAGGTCAACCGTGCCAACCAACCCATCGGCCGCCTGCCGCTTACTGTCACTGATCGTCTCCTGCATGCCGCGGAGCTGGCCGATCATCGCGTTACGCTGGTGCATCAGCTTGGCCAAGGCCCGCTGCTTCTGCTGCTCAATCACTTCCCGCTGACGCAGTACGGTCTTATATTTGAATCGAAATGCCTGCATGACAAGCCTCACCAAAAAGAGTCAAGTAAATCTATGAAAACTGATTCGGCTATTACGACTTAACCTGTTGAATAGATAGGACAATCGCGTTGAGCTGCTGCTGGATGGTCTTGATCTGCGCCTGGTCGGAGCCCTCGTTTCGGCCCTGACGCAAGAGCTGTTCGATCATTGGCCGAGCCGCGATCGCCAGGTCATAATCCGGGTTCGACCCCGCAGCGTAAGCGCCGATATTCAAAAGATCTTCGACCTCGTTGTAGGACGCGATCAAGCGGTTGATCAGTTGCGCACCCTGCTGGTGTTCTTGGGTCGTCACGTCGGGCATCACCCGGCTGATCGAGCCGAGCACATCCACTGCGGGGAAGTGCCCCTTCTCCGCGAGCTTGCGCGACAAGAGAACGTGACCATCAAGCACGCCTCGGCAAGCGTCGGCGATCGGCTCGGTCATGTCGTCGCCCTCAACGAGCACCGCATACAACCCCGTAATCGATCCGCGGCTAGTCCGCCCCGCTCGCTCAAGGATACGCGGGAGCATCGCAAACACGCTCGGCGGGTACCCGCGCGTCGCAGGTGGCTCACCCGCGGCTAAGCCGATCTGTCGCTGGGCCTGACAAAAACGCGTCACCGAATCCATCAGCAGCAGCACATCAAGCCCGTCATCGCGGAAGTGCTCCGCGATGGATGACGCGACCGCTGCCGCACGCACACGCATCAGCGCCGACTCGTCACCCGTCGCGCAGATCACGACCGAGCGAGCCAAGCCCGCCGGCCCAAGCACATTATCGATGAACTCGCGCACCTCTCGGCCGCGTTCACCGATGAGCGCGATGACACTCACATCCGCCTCCGTCCGCCGGGCCATCATGCCGAGCAGCGTCGACTTACCGCAGCCCGGCCCCGCAAACACGCCCATGCGTTGCCCGCGACCCAGCGTCGCCATCGCATCGACCGAGCGGACGCCCGTCGCCAATGCGGTATCAATCAATGGCCGGTCAAGCGGGTCCACCGGGCGCGGAACCAAAGGGCGCGGCACGGTATCGCGCAGCGGCCCAAGCCCATCGATCGGCTCGCCCATCCCATTCAACACTCGTCCAAGCAACGCATTACCCACGCGCGCGCTGCGCTGATGCTGCCCCGCTGTCACGCGATCACCCGGGCCAACACCCGCCAAAGAGTGCAAGGGCATCACGACCGCCTCGTCACCATCAAAGCCGATCACTTCCGCTTCAACCGGATGAGCCCGTCCCCGCCCCGCTGCGATCGTGAGTTGCGTCCCTACCGGCGCGGGCATCGCGCTAACCTTGGCCGCCATGCCGCGCACCTCGCGGACAGACCCGCTCAGCTCGACGGTCACCGCCTGGTCGATCATTTGTAACTGGTCGCTAAGCAGGCCCAAACCTATACCTCGGCTTCCGGTTCGTCGGTCGGCTCATCGTCGCCTGCGTCTTGCGTTTGCATGTCGTCGTACGCTACCCTGTCATCCGTCTCATTGCCTTGCGTCTGCACCAATCCCTGATCGGTAATCTCATAAACAGGCGGCTTCGTAACGGGCTCGACGACAGGCTGCTTGACTTGATGCGCCGCGTCATCCGCCAAACGCTCCAGGTCGACGTTTGGCAACATGGCTTGCTTGACTGCCACCGGCGCAGCGTCGGCGGGCTCTTCAAAATCAACCTGCGGCGGCTCAGGCAAGATCAGATCGATCAGACGCTGGAGCTGACGCTCGATGGTTGCATCGACACGCCCTTGGCCAAAGACCACCACGCAGCCACCGGGCGTAATCGACTCGTCATCGACCAGTTGGATGTGATCAAGGCTGGCCAATTCTCTGATGAGCTCGGGCATGGCATCTTCGAGCATCGGCCGATCAACTGGGTGGATACACACGCTGGCATCGTGCGCCGAGAGCACGAGCGATAAGGCCTGAGCCGCCTGATCCACGACGACGGACTCATCGACTTCAATCACGCGATGTACGATTTTTTCCGCTGCAGACAACGCGAATGACAGCACCGCCTGTCGTGCCTCGCGCTCCATATCGACACGCTGCTGCTCCCAGTCGGTGGCGACTTGCGACCACGCGGCCGTGAGCTGTTGCAACTGCTCGGCAGACGCCGCAAGCGCCTCGGCTCGGCCCTGCTCGCGGCCCTCGGCGACGCCCTTTTCCAAGCCAGCGGCATAGCCCTGCTTCTCCGCCTCATCGTGTAATTGTTCGGCGAGCGATTCGGACTTGGCACGAGCATCGGAAATGATCTTGGAAGCCTGCGTTTCGGCCGCCGCGCGGATACGGGCGGCTTGTGCGCCGATATCACCGAGGTCCAGCACGATTGCTTCGCGCATCGCCGGCGTGTTGTTGTGCTGCTTGAGGACGGGCATAGATCGTGTCTGGGGTTTTGGGTTTGGCTAAAAGCTAACGGCTGATTGCGAACGGCTCTAAACAATGAGGTCCTTGTCGCCGCCTCGACCGGCGATGATGATCTCTCCAGCGTCTTCCAAACGCCGAACGATATCGACGATGCGCTGCTGCCCAGCCTCGACATCCGCGACGCGGACCGGCCCCATGAATTCCATATCTTCCTGGATAAGCGTCGCGGCACGCTCGGACATGTTCTTGAATATTTTGTCGCGGAGTTCTTCGCTGGCGGTCTTGAGCGACAGCGCCAGTTCGTCGTTGTCGATCTCTTTGAGTACCCCCTGGATGCCCTTGTCGTCCACCAGCAAGATATCCTCGAAAACAAACATCAGACGGCGGATCTCTTCGACCAGGTCCGGGTCCTCGGACTCCAAACCTTCCATGATGCCCTTCTCCGTCGTGCGGTCCACGAGGTTGAGCATCTCGGCCACGGTCTCGACGCCGCCGATCTTTTCGAAGGACTGGTTGAGCATGTTGGCCAGGCGGGCTTCCAAGCCCTTCTCGACTTCGCCGATGACTTCGGGGTTGGTCTGCTCCTGTCTCTTATACACATCTGACGCTGCCGACGATCCAACTCTAGTGT
>JARFRI010000220.1 GCA_029287335.1 Phycisphaera sp.
CCAATGTCAAGGCATTCCTGATCGGTCATTGGTCATTTAGAACGTGTACGAGAAGTTGTCTTGCGGGGAGGGTGAGGCTCCTGCCGAACCGCAAACCATCTGTCACACGCGGCTCGGCAGGAGCCTCGCCCTCCCAAAAGTCTGATTGAAATGACTTCTCGTACAGATTCTTAGGCTTGGACATTGGTCATTACCAGCGTCTGTCTGAAGTGGCGTGGAATCAAAACTCGATCGGGTGTCGCAGGCGAAACGGTATCATGTGAGTTGTGGCGTGGACGAGATGGCCGCGGGGTTGGGCTTGCCCAATCACGAGGAAAGTCCGAGCACGACAGGACACGGTGGTGGGTAACGCCCACCGCTTCGGCTGGCGACGGCCGAAGTAGGGACAGTGCCACAGAAATAAACCGCCGGGGGAGGCGTGTGGCTTGAGTGATGAGGCTTGAGGGCTCCAACAAATGCGTTGGCTGCGGACTCAAGCCCCAAGCCTCAAGACTCACGCCTCCCCCGGTAAGGGTGAAAAGGTGTGGTAAGAGCACACCGGGTCGTTGGTGACAACGATCGCTAGGCAAACCCCACCGCGTGCAAGCCCAAGCAGTCCCCCCGGAAGTGGCAACGCCGCTTTCGATGCACTGGTCCGGTGTGATGGGGACGGGTAGGGTGCTAGAGCCCGTCGGCAACGGCGGGCGTAGAGAAATGGCCATCCCGCGTCGGCGCACGTCAACGCGGAACAGAACTCGGCTTACGCATCCACGCCACACTAAAAAACCCTCGACAAGCGTCGAGGGTTTTTTGATGGGTTGTGTTGTGCCGCGCTCGGCTTTGCCGCGTCGGGCCTTCGGCGATGCTCAGGCACTACGGCGTCGGCCGGCGACGAGCAGGCTACCCAGGCCGAGCAGAGCCAGCGAGCCGGGCTTGGGGACGACGATGCTAAGGTCGCCGTTGGACTGATCAAACGAGTAGCTCGCCTCTGCGTTGACGTCGGTCTTGGCCGTCGAGCGGGGAGCGATCAGCACAAGCCGTGCAGGATCATGCCGAGACAGTCGCGCGAAGGAGTTGGAATATGTTGGCCAGCGTTAGCCAGCTTGGCAGGGTGCTCATCAGCGCGCGCGGATGCTTGGGTCGGAGTTTCTATGAGACGAGATCGCATGGATGAACGACACGAGCAACGGCCCATTGAAATAGCCGAGGGCGAGCGCACCACTTGTGCGCGAGGGGGTTTGGGGCAGGGAGAGAGACGATGATTGTGAGTTGTGTGTGAGGATTTCGTTAGATCGTCGATTAGGGGCGATGAGAGGGGGGGCGCTTGCGGGGTGTTTCCAGCTTTGATCCAACTCGTTCAGGCGAGCGCATAAAAAAAGCCTTGCAGTATGTGCAAGGCTTGGAGCGGTTTAGGTTTGTCTGGGGTCTCAGTTGAGATTGGGGACGTTTTTCAGCACCCGTTCCCATTGATACTGGTCGTTGTCGCCGACCCATAGCATCCAGGTGTCACCGCTTTGGGTGTCCAGGAGGATGGTGACATCGCTGTGGTAGTTGCTGACGGCGTCTGCGTCGGTGTAGGAATACTCGCTGTGGACGATGACCCACCGCTGGTCAGCGGGATTGGGCGGGGCCTGTGCGGTGGCCTGGTTGGATGAGCGTGTGCTGAAGAAAACGACAGCACAGGCGATGAGCAGCAGTGAGACGACCCATTTGTGATCCATCGGGCTTCCCCTTAACTGGCAGGCTTTTGGCTGAATCAGTTACCCAGGATAAAGCCGGTGGTGTCCGAGGTCGGGCGAGCGGTGAGGGCACCGAGGGCACGAGCTGCAGAGAGGGCGGTTTCGCCGGCACTGGACTTGACCAGGGCGATGAGGCCGTCGGTCGCTTCGCGGTCGATCTTGTTGCCGTAGGACTTGGCGGACTCGGCTAGGGCGTTGAGCATGGCGATCTGGACGTCGCCGACGCGGCTTAGGCCCGCAGCGGCCAGGCCCTGCTGAGCAGCGTTTGACTCGATTTGTGCCAGGACAGCTGCGGCACCGGTGGCAACCGCGGAGCGGTCGTCGTCGAGGGCCTGGATGAGGATCGGTTCGACGTCTGAGGCGCTGTAGATCGACTCGTGGCCGGCGATCGTGTCCAGCAGCGCGAGGGCTGCGGTGGCGTAGGCCTCGGCTTCGTCTTCGGTGATGGGCTCGCCGCCATAGGTCGCGATGGTTTCGTTGGCGAGCTTTTCGAGGCGGGTGAGTTCGTCGTCGCCCTCAGCCAGCGGGGCTGCGGTTTGAACGCCGGGGTAGTTGATGTTGATCGCGGAAGCGACGCCGGTGTCCACCAGGGCGAGGATCGGTGCGATGCTGAGGGTGCCGTCGGTCTTGGCGGCGGCGTACGTGGCCTCAAAGCCCGCAAAGTCGCCGGTGTACACGATCAGGTCGATGCCGGGCATCGCGGCCGAGGCCTTGGTTGCGGCCCGATCGAGGTTGATATCGCCAACGGAGGCGAAGTCAACGTTTTCCATCGCGGCGTTGAGTGTGTCGGCACCGCTGGGAGCGACGACCATGGCGTTGAGCGTGTCGGACTGACGCACGGCTTGGCCGAGCACGGGCACGACGCTGCTTGAGCCGGAGTAGGCCTGGGCCGGCGCGGCGCTGGCAAGGGTGAGTGCGGCGGTGTAGCGGACGCGGCGGTCGGAGAAGAACAGCGCGTCGAGCACGGGGGCTTTCGCGTCGTCTACGCCCAGCAGGACGTTGTTGCCGACGGTCTTGGCCATGGCTTCGATGCCATCCAGCGCCAGGGCCGGGTCGTTGTCACCCAGGCCACGCTCGAGGACGGCTTTCTGCTGCGGGGCGCCGGAGATCAGCAGGTAGAAGGTCGCGGGGTTAGGCAGCTGGTAACCCGGGTCTGCCTCACCGGCCATGCGGTTTTCACGCCGCAGGTTGGAGGTCAGGTGAAGGGTGACGGCGGATTCCATTTCCGGATCGATCGCCAGAGCGGAGGTCGCGTTTTGCATGGCCAAGGAGTCGGCGTAGACGCGCTGGGCGACGGCAACGGGGATGAGCCCGCCATCGGTGCGGTAGTTCCAGACGATGCCGGTTTCGTTGGCCAGGTCCATGCCCAGCAGTTCGCCGTTCTCGGTGCCGACGTTGTACTTGGCTTGGCCGATCTTGACGAAGAGCTCTGCGGCGGTGCCGGTCGCGTCGATGCCGGAGCTATCGGCGATCTGGCTGAAGGCAGCGAGGCAGGCTGCCTTGACGCTTGAGCCGACGTCGCTGGAGGTGATGAGCTTGAGGTAGGGCAGGGCTTCGGGGTAGCCGATGTCGCCGAGGACGCGGGCGACGTACTCTTGGGTCACCGGGTCGAGGTTGGGCAGGGCGACGGAGAGGGGGTAGGTCAGCTCGCTACCGACTTCGATCATGGCGTTGATCGCGCGGGCGTGCAGGCGTTTCTGCGAGGCGTCTTGGAGGACTTCCAGGAAGTAGGGCGCGGCGAACTGGCCGGTGGCCTTGAGGCGTAAGATCGCGTTGTATTCTTGTTCCGTGCCGCCTTCGTTGCCGGCGAGTGCTTGGATGTCGGCCCGGATCTGCTCGGGGTCGCGTGATCGTTCGATCAGCGCGGCCTGGTACTTGTCTTCGATGGCCTTCCAGGTGCCTTCGAGTGATTCGGGGATGCCGAGCTTGCCCACTTCGCTGAGCGGGTAGAAGCGGTTCTTCTCGATGGCATCAAGGAAGGCGGGGTTTTCGAGTTCGAGGAGTTGTTCGCCGAAGGGCTTGGCCTGTTCAGGTCGAGCTACGTTCACAAAGTGAGCGAACATCTGCCAGTTTTTGGCGTTGACGTCGTCCTGTGCGTGGACGGCGGGGCTAGCCAGGCAGAGCGAAAGGGCCAGTGAAGGGGCCAGCAGTGAACGCAGCGACAGTTTCATAAGGCAACTCCAGCGGAGGCGAACGGGGTTTCTAGACGGTGCAATCTACTTTGACAGGCCCCTTGCGTCAAGGATTGTAAGCCGGTTCCTCGGCATGTTTTAGCGCCCGCTGGGCTGGATCAGGTGACTAAGCCGGGCCAAGGGGCGTCGATTCGGTGCGGCATCGGGGTTTGTCGGCGGATTCTTTGCCCATGATGCGCGCAAAACCCTTAAACTCAAATCATCTGATTGATCCCATGATCCCCGCCTAGCGGCCGTGACCCCAGCCCATGTTTACGTTCCTTGTTTTTGATGGTGATCGACCCGCCAAGGCTTGGCCGGTCCGCAATGCCTACCTCGTCGGGGCGGACGGCAACGCGATCCGCTCGGACATCCGTGTCGAAAAGGGCTGTATCCTGATCGAGAAGCGGGAGACCGGGGCCGCCGGGTTCGCCCTCCAGCACCAGGCCGGCGACATCGGCGAGCTGACCGTGCAGACCTGTCTGCTCCCGGAAACAGATGTCCCTTATATCCTCAACCTCGAGTTGGCTCGGCATCGGCTGATGCTGCTGTACACCAAGCTCGAAGAGTGGGGCATGTTCGAACTGGCGGATGACCACCCGGTGACCCGCCGGGCGAGCGTTGCGCGGGACCTCTTTATCAAAGCGCTTTGCTTGCAGCATGATGAGCCGGCCGAGGCCGCGCGCATCGGCCAGCAAGCCCTCATCGCCGCGGTCGATGGCAGCGAAGAACTCGCGCTGGCGCACTCCGAGCTGCTGCTGAATAAGCGTAAGTCTGCTGGTGCCTTGCCCAAGGCCCCGATCGGATGCGGCATCACGATTGAGCACAACGACGATCGGCTGAAGACCGGCTTGCGCAACCACTTCGACTTTGTACAGCTGCCCGTGCCTTGGAAGACTGTCGCGCCGGAAGAGAACGGCTACGCGTGGGAACGGATGGACGACTGGGCGCAGTGGGCCGGCCGATCGCGGATGCCCGTGATTGCCGGGCCGGTCGTGTCGTTTGAGCCGACGTGCCTGCCCGACTGGCTGTATATCTGGGAGCACGATTACGACACGGTCCGCGATCTGATCTACGAGCAGGTCGAGCGCGTCGTGAGCCGATACAAAAACGTTGTGCAGATGTGGAACATCGTGTCGGGCCTGCACGTGAACAGCCACTTCACGTTCACTTTTGAACAGCTCATGGACCTGACGCGGATGTGTACGATGCTGGTGAAGAAGATCCAGCCGGGCGCGAAGGTGATGATTGAGTTGCGTGACTTGTTTGGCGAGTACTACGCGAACAACCCGCGGTCGATCCCGCCGATGATGTACGCCGACCTGGTCGTGCAGTCGGCGATTGGTTTCGACGCGTTTGGCCTGCGTTTGCAGATGGGCCAGGCGGTGCAGGGCCAGCACGCGCGCGACCTGATGCAGATTAGTGCGTTGCTGGATCAGTTTTCGCACACGGGTAAGCCGTTATATCTGACGGTATCGACGCCGAGCCAGATGGTGACGGAGATGATGATCGCCAAGCCGGATTCCGATGAGCCGGTGGATGACAAAAGTGGTTACTGGCGTCGGCCGTGGTCCGAGTCGGTGCAGAGCCGTTGGCTGGAAGCGGTCTTCCAGATCGCGATCAGCAAGCCCTTCGTCGAGGCGATCGCCTGGCAGGACCTGATCGACTACCCCAATATCGAGCTGCCGTTGTCGGGGCTGCTCGATGAAGAAATTCGTCTGAAGTCGTCTTTCCGCCGATTGGTCGGCTTCCGACAAAGCCTGCATAACATCGGCAAGGACAACGCGTCTACCGATCTGGGTGCAGGACTGTAAGCGTGTTCCAGATCAATCTGATTTAGAGGCATATCCGTTGGATGATCGTCGTCTGCCCATCGCGTTGCTTGTGATCGCTGGTGTGATGCTGTTGATTTGCTTTATGGTCATGGGCGACCGCCCCGTGAAGCAAGCGGACCTGGCCGCGACCCAGCCGGTCACGTATCGCATTGATGTGAACCGAGCCGACCGCGACACGCTCACGCTGCTTCCGGGCATCGCGCAGGGCAAGGCACAGCGAGTCATCGACACCCGTCAATCCCATGGCCCATTCCATCAAACCCGTGATCTCCTTCAAGTGCCCATGATCGGCGAGAAGACCGCCGCCGCACTGGACCCGTGGGTGCGATTTGAATAGTCCGGCTTGTGAGCCGACTTTAAATCGCGGTTCTTTCCGTTAAAAGCCGCTTTTGTCGACTTTGCCAACAATATCTGCCCCTTTCGGAATATTTTTTCAAGGGTCTTAGGAAGTTAAGCGGCCAGTAAACTACTGCTGGCCCTATGAATACAAGGAAAAACCGCTACTACTGTCGTTCTCGAATCGCAGAGCCGATCTTCCGGCGTCTGATCAAGGCTTTCGCCATGGACCTCACCGCCACCGATGCCGCTGAACTCACGGGCCTGTCCGTCCGCTCGGTCAACACGATCTATCTCAAGATCAGACAGCGCATCGCCGAGCGCTGTGAGGCCCAAAGCCCCTTCCGGGGGGAAGTGGAAATCGACGAATCGTACTTCGGCCCCAAACGCGTCCGCGGCAAGCGAGGCCGAGGCGCGGGCGGAAAGACCATCGTCTTCGGCGTGTTCAAGCGACAAGGACAGGTCTATACCGAGATCGTCCCCGATGTGAAGAAAACCACTTTGCGCAAGGCGATTCGGGGCAAGGT
>JARFRI010000236.1 GCA_029287335.1 Phycisphaera sp.
TAGGCGTAGCTGCGTTCGTTGGCGACGCCGAAGACGATGCCCTTTTTGCCGGTCATCAGACCCATATCGATACCTCTTTGGTGATTGTTGTCGAAGCGGATAGTTTAGCGTGGCTTAGGGATCACCGCGATGGACATGAGCAAGTGCGGACCGATGCCCGCGATCTCGAACGGGTCGCCGTGCATGGCGAAGCCCAGCGCGGTGTAAAAAGCCGTGGCGGATTCGCGGGCGTTGCACCAGATGCGTGCCCCGCCGCGCTGAGCGACCTCGGCCATGCTTGCCCGGATCAGCGCCGCGCCGACGCCGCGCCGCTGATCGCCCGGTTCGACCGCCATGCCGCGCAGGCGATAGTCGGCGGGCTGGCCGTCGCCGGGCATGGGCGCGAGGTAGAGCGAGAGGACACCGATCGGCTGGTCGACCGATGGGGCCAGGGTATCAAAGCCACCGAGGTGGATCGATTCGGGCAGGTCGTCGCCCTCGTAGTGCATCTCGTCAAGACGCTGGTGGGGCCTGAGCACGCTTTGGCGGAGCGAATGAGTCAACTCGGCCGATACGGGTTGGTAGACAAAATTTGCATGATCGCGAACCATAACGCTAGCTTAACAGTACTAGAGGAAAGCCCGCAGACGTACTTACCCCTTAGGAACCCACGATGAGCCACGCTAAAAATGCCCTTCTCCTGACCGCCGCCCTACTCGGTGGCGGCTTTGCCAGCACCACTTTTGCACAAGAGGCGGCACCCGTTTCCGAGGCTGCCCAGGAAGTGGAACAAACGTTCGCGGCAACAGGCAAACTCGTCGTGCCTGAAGAGCTACCGGTTTCGGTGAAACCTGAGCAGATCGACATGACCAAGCTCTCAGGCACTTTGATGTGGCTCGTGCCAGGCCAACCCAATCCTTACCCCGAGGATTTCGAGGAGATGACCGACGAGCAGAAGAAGGCTTGGGTTGAGGCGTTTAAAAAATCGCCCGAGCTGATCGAGTACCAAAAGGCCATGCGCGTTTGGCAGCTAGAACAGCAGAAGCAACGGCCGATGTCGGTGGCGTTTGAAGCCAACGGCAGCTTCCGCTTCGAAGGGCTCAAGCCCGGCGAATACCTGCTCAGCGCATCGATCCCACACCCAAATTCCAAAACTTCGCCGGTCGCGGCGTACAAGGACAAGGTCGAGGTCAAAGCCGAAGTTCCCGTGGCCGAACTTGGCGAGATCCCCATGGAGATCTACGCATATCTCGTGCCCGGCGATATGGCGCCCAACTTCACCGCACAGCACTACGACGGCACCACCTTCCAGCTCTCCGACTACCGAGGCAAATATGTCTTGCTTGATTTCTGGGCAACCTGGTGCGGGCCTTGTATTGGTGAGATTCCAAATCTCAATGCGGTACACAAGGCATACGCGGGCGAACAATTTGAGCTGATCAGCCTGAGCCTGGATAAGAACATTGAACTGCCGAAGAAGTTCCACGAAGAAAGGCCCTCGCCTTATGTCCACGGCTATCTCGGTGAATGGAACAAGACCGAAACCACCGGAAAGGCTTATGGCGTCCGCGGCATCCCGTCGCTCTGGCTGATCGGGCCCGACGGAAAGATCGTCGCCCGCGACCTGCGTGGCAAGGCGATTGGCGAGGCGGTTAAAAAAGCGCTGCAAGGTGAAGAAGAGTTCTTTTGATCGACGAAGGACCACACAACGCTGACATCATCACTGCGTGATCTGAGCCTTATTTTGGATGAGCTGATTCCAATAATCATGCGAACGCATCATTCTGTGGCGACACGGCAACCACGCGGCTATGATGGGTGCCCGGCACGTGCGTGTTCAATCTGGATCAGCCGGTAAGATCCACTCGACGTTTCGTCTTCAATTCAGACATGAGTCAGGACCAGCTTACCTACACTCGCGCGACGACCGCTTCGCTCATCGGACTAACGATGCAGTTCGTGCTCGCGCTGCTGCTGGTCATCCTTGGGCTCTATGCCGAGTCCAAGGCCGTCCTCGCCGCGGCGTTCTATACCCTGCCGGGCCTGGCGATCTGGCTGCTGCTGTGGTTGATCTACACGCAGCACCAGCTCGAACGAGCCGAGGCACTGGAAGCCAGCAAGCTCGCTGAAACCGATGCACGCTCGGCCGCCCTCTTTGACGAAGCTGGCTCGCAACTCGCTCAAGCCAAGACGCGACTGGACAACCTCTACAAATGGGGCGTCCGACTCGTCAGCGGGCTCACCGCGGTGTACCTCATCGGCGTCGGCACGCTGCTGCTGTATCTCAATCAAAGCGCGCTAAACCAAGGCACCTTGACCGAGTCGCCGCTGAGTGAAAACGTCAATACCAGCCTCTTCGCCCTGCTCCTGGTCGTCGGCTGGATGGGCGGATTCCTCGTGGCACGCTACGTCGCCGGCATGACGCGTATGGACAGCTGGCAAGCCCTCCGCGGCGGGGCCAGCACGCTTATCGGCAACGTCTTCCTCGGCGTCCTACCCATCCTCGGCGCGACCGTCCTGTTGTTCTTCGGCAACGACATGGGCTTTGTCTACCTCGCCCTCATCATCCCCGTGATCATGATCCTGCTGGGGATCGAAGTCGTGCTCGGCATGGTCCTGGGCTTCTATCGACCACGCAAAGGCGACGAATTCGTCCGCCCCGCCTTCGACTCGCGTCTGCTCGGCTGGCTGACCCGGCCCGAGTCCATCGGCAAGATCTTCTCCGAGACGCTCAACTACCAGTTCGGCTTTGAAGTCTCCAAGAGCTGGTTCATGCGGCTGCTGGGCAAAGCACTCCTGCCCCTGGCCGGCGTCTGCCTGATCGTCGTCATCGGTATGACCTGTGTCGTCATCGTTCAGCCCCACCAGCAAGCGGTCGTCACCACCAACGGCGCCTTCGTCCGCATCGCCGACCCCGGCCTGAGCTTCAAGGCGCCTTGGCCCTTTGGCAGAGCAGAAAAATACGACGTGCAGCGCGTCCACTCCGTCCGCCTCGGATCACGCGCCCACATCGACGACGAACACAAGATGGACGGCCCGATCCTCTGGACCAACCAACACGTCGAAGAAGGCGCCACCGAAGAACTGCTCATCACCGCCCCCCCGCCGGGCGCTGGCACCACCGGCAGCAAAGACTCGGTCCTGGGCGAAATGATCGGCGCGGACATCGACGTCAAATACCGCATCTCGAACCTCAAAGAATACGCGGGCATCAAAGACCCCACCAAGGGCACGACCAACCCCGAGACACTGCTGCAAACCATTGCCCAGCACGAGGTGACACGCTTCTTCGCAACCAACGATACCGACCAGCTACTGTCGTCTGGCAGAGCAACCGCGGGCACCGATCTGCAAGCCGCTATCCAAGCCGAGCTCGATCAGTACGCGGTGGGCTTGGAGGTTGTGTTCGTGTCGGTCTCGGGCGTCCACCCGCCGCAGGAAGTCGCCGACGACTACCACGCACGGATCAACGCGCTGCAGGAGTCACAGACCGCCGAGGCCAAGGCCCTGCAA
>JARFRI010000339.1 GCA_029287335.1 Phycisphaera sp.
GCGATCGTGGTGGGATCGGTGGTGTCGTCGTCGGCGGTGTTGATCAGGAACTGAACGAGTACCAGGCCGAGGATGAGGATCGCGGCGGCGCTGGCGAGGTATCCAGCGCGGGCTTTGGCGGCTTGCAACGCGGCGTAGCCGATGACCTTGCAGGCGTGCTTGAAGGAGATCGAATCCCGCTCGGCACGATCGGTCTGGCTTGTATCAAACTGCGTGATGGGAAACGCGATGGGCTCGGCAGCTTCCTCGGCTTCCAGGAGTGAAGCGAAAATCGCCGAGGCGTCCAGCGTCTTCTGCTCGCTTGCCAAGAGGCGATCGATCAGGCCGTACTCCGCGAGGATGCGCGGGTTGGCCTTGTCTTGCCGTAGCCAGGCTTCCATGGCCTGGATCACCTCGGGGGAGGGGTCGCCTGCAAAGTAGGCCTTGAGCAGGTTGTCAACGTCTTGGGGCAGACTCATTGCGTGTCCCCCATCTGTTTGTTGACGCACTCACGCAGGGCGGTGCGGATGCGGAAGAGCATGGCGTTGACGGCTCGGCCGTTGGTGCCGACCTGTGCCGCGATCTGGTCTTGCGAGAGTTGGCGGGCGTAGCGCAGATCGATCACGCGGCGGTGGCGGTCGTTGAGCTTATCCATACAGACACGCAGCGCGTCGAGTCGTTCATCGACTTCGGGTTCGAGTTCGACGTAGGCGTCGGTGAGCGATTCGAGGATGTCGCTGGAGAAGACGATCGGGCGACGGCCCTGCATGCGGTAGACCTCGGCGATGCGCTGGCGAGCGATGCCGATCAGCCAGGCGATGAACGGTCGGCTGTGGTCGTACTGGTCGAAGTGAGTGGTGGCCTGCTTGGCGACTTCCTGGATGATGTCGTCGGCAAGCGATTGATCCGAGACGTGGACACAGACAAACCCACCCAGCGCGTGCTGCGCGTCAAGCCAAAGCTCGGTGAAGTTTTTCTTGTCGGTCATTGGCTTGAAGGGTGCTTGTGAACGGTTCTGGAACGTGATGTCGCATCATGCACGGGTTGTGAGGCAGTCCGTGCCTGTAGGCATAATGCAAAAACAGCGCTGATGTAACGCGGCAATCTCAAAAATAACGATAAATAGGTACCAGAATCGATCGGTATCACTGAGATGCCACGATTTGTCCCCGAAATGGATGGCATTCTTCGCAGGCAACAAAAAACCCCCGCCTTGCGACGGGGGCTCTTGATCGTTGCGTTGGAGATCGACTTACTCAGCGTCGTCTGACTTCTTGGTGGTCGTTTTCTTCTTGCTTGTCTTCTTTTTCGTGGTCTTCTTCTTGGTCGTCTTTTTCTTGGCCTCCGGCTTCGCGCCGGCTTGCCCTTCGACCTCGGTCACCTTGGCCTGCTCAAGGATCTTGTCCAGCGTCTTCTGCTCGCGGAGTTGCAGGTAGAGCTGTTCGATCTGGCCTTGCTGGGCCATTTCCTGACGCAGCTTGTCGGGGCGTCGGCCCTGTTGCATCGCCATCATGGCGATCCGGCCGTTGAGCTCCTGCTCATCGACGTCGATCTCCAATTCCTTGCTGGCCTTGTCGAGGATGAAGAACTGCTTGAGTTGGCGGGCGGCCTGCTCTTCGCTTTCGCTTCGCATGTCGGCGAGCTTGGCTCGGACTTCTTCTTCCGGCACGCCGCGGTACATCATCTCCATGCCTTGACGCTGGAGCACGCGAGACGCCTGCTGGTCGGTGATGCCCTTGGGCAACTCAAGCTCGACCTTGTCAACCAGCGCATCGGTGAGCTGCTGATAGACGTCGGCCTGGCTGTTCTGCTCGGCACGCTGCTCGAGCATCGCCTTGACGCGCTCCTTGAGTTCGTCTTCGCTTTGCAGACCCATTTGCTCGGTGATCGACGCGACCGTTGCGGCTTCGATGCGATGCACCGTGCCGATGGTGAGCTTGAGGGTGATCGGCTGTTCGCGGATCTTTTCGTTCTCGTGAGCCGATGGGCCTGTCATTGAGACGACGACCTCGTCGCCCGCGGTTTTGCCGGTGAGGGTCTTGCCGAGGTTCTCGACAACGATGCCCGCGACGTGGCCCTTGTATTCTGCGGATTCGCCGTTGACCAGCACGTGGTCCAGCGGCACTTCCTGGATGACTTCGGCATCATCGCCCGCGTCTTTACCCGCAAAGATTTTCACTTCGACGCCTGCGTAGTCGCTTTCTTCGATCTTGGCGCCTTCCGGCGTCGTGGGCTTGCCGCTCTGCTGACACATCCGCTCGATCTCGGCATCGACATCGCTGTCGCCGACCGGCGTGATCGTCTTGGTGACTTCGAGGCTGTCGTACTTCGGCAGCTTCACATCAGGCGTGATCTCGACCTTGACGGTGAAGGTCAGGTCGCCGGACTCGGGCAACTCGATCTTGTCGGCACCTTCGACCTGCGGATCGCTCAGCGGGTCCAGGTCGTTGTCCTGAATGGCCTGGGTGTAGCTCTCGCTGAGGAGCTGGGTCTTGACGTCGTCGCGGACGTGGCTGGCGAATCGCTTCTCCAGCAGTCGGCGGGGGGCTCGGCCTTTGCGGAAGCCCGGGACGACTGCTTCGTCTTCGAGCGAGCCGTAGCTGGTCTCGATTTTCGCCTTGATCTGGTCCTCGGGGATGGTGATGGTGAGCGACTTACAAGCCGGGCCCGCGTCTTCGATTTTGACGTCGAAGGTCAGGGTCTTTTCGGTTTCGGTTTCTTCAACGGTGGTGGTATCGTCAGCCATGGCCGTGCCTCCTTAAGGCAAGGTTGCTGTGGGGCGTTGTTTATCGGTTCCGTGGGGAGGAAGGTATAGGGGAGCCGGTTGACCCACGCCAGCCGCTGCGCCCACACGCATACGACGGTATCTCAACCGGGCCCAACATTGTCGCTCAAGCGGGTAGGGCGGTCAAGCCGAGGCTTAAGCAAGCCTGATCTCGCAGCGCTCTGCAACCGATCTTAAACTTGTGGGTAAGACCGCAATAGAGCGGGGTCCGCCGCGTTGATCTGTTGCCAATCCCGTCTCGATGGAGCCCCGACCTATGAATCACCCTCTGAAACATCTGGTCTTTGCGATGCTGCTGGCGGCGGTGGTCGTGCCTGTGGCAACCGCCTTGGAGACCGAGGATGACAAGGCCCTCGAAGAGCGTCGCGAAGAGGCCCGCATCGAGCGGCTCTGGGTCCTCAACTGGCGCACCTTCGCCCCGAGCTTCCTCGAGCACGACGGTAAGTTCATCTGCGTGCCAGGCTACGAACGCAGCAAGCCCAGCAGCCTCGGCCAAACGACCAGCGAATACCGCAGCGCGTCTCAATGGACACAGACCTACGACGACGAGCGAGGCAAGGAAGTCTCCCGCAAGCTGACCAAGCCCGAGGAAGAGGCCTTCGTCGCGGTCGCGATGATCCCCCAGGTCAAGGTCGGGCAGTACGGCTACATCCATTCGGGAATCATCAAGGAGATCGTTGACGATAAGACCGTTGAACTCGAAGACATCTGGCTCGTCGACGCCGGCGCTCTGCGTGAAGAAAAGCAGAAGCTGAAAGTCGAGCTGTGGGGCGAGGTCCTCAAAGATGTCGAAGATGCCATCCGCGACCGCAAAGGTAAGCGCAAGAGCAAGTTCCACGACCGCCGAATGATCGAGAACGACGCGATCGACTGGGGCTATGAGGTCCGCGAGGAAGCGAGCGATCGTCAGCGGGACAGCGTGTTCTCCCGCTACGCATGGGTCGTCCAAGGCTACGCCACGGGCAACCTGAAGGAAAACGCCCGCTGGCCCTCCGAGAACGCCAAGGCGCCCGGCCTGCAACTCATCGTGGTCGAGGTGAAAGACCGCACCGTTACCGCCGTCCCCGCCGCAACGCTGAGCAAAGGCATCACCGAGTTGCAGTTCATCGATTACCTGCGGTCGCGCGATATGAACAAGGCCGCCTTCGTCGAACTCGTCACCGAGGCCAAGCGCGAACACCGCGGCGACTACGTCGCCCATGTCCTGGCCGACATCACCGGCAACGCCATCACGAAAGCGCCAGAAGACGTCAACAACGAAGTCGAACTGGCCGAGTAAAGCAAAAGTTGCATTCTTTCTCCATCGGGTGCCACATCGCGTCTATCAGGACGCTTTGTGGGAATCACTCAAAGACAAATCAAGAGCACTTCACACCCAGCGGCCTGATCGCCGCGGAGTGGCACCCATGGGGAAAAACATCTGCGCATGAAACGCAATCCCTCACGACTGTTGCGACGCATCTAACACTTTGAGCTGCTCATACAGCATCCGCATCTTCGGCACCGCGCAGCCCGCCGCCTCGGCCCGCCGCACCGGCTCGCCGTAGATCGCCTCGATCTCCATCGGCCGACCCATCTCACGATCGATCATCATGCTCGGCTTGTACGCGTCCATGTTCCGCGTGTTGTTCAGCATCGTCTCCACAAACGACGTCGGGATCGTGTGCCGCACCACCGCCCGCGCCGCCGAAACCACCTCGAACATCAGGTCCGCGACCAACGGCTCAACCCGCTGCATCAGCACCGAACAGTCCACCCCCAGCACCGCCGCCAGCCCGTTGTAAGGCACGTTCCACACCAGCTTCTCCCACCGCGCCGCGGGTAAATCCTCCGCCAACTGCACCCGTACGCCGCCGGCCTCGAAGTCTGATGCGATCGCCTTCATCCGCTCACTGATGCCGCGCTTGCCAAACTCGCCGAGCTTGATGTGGTCGAACCGATCCTGCTTGATGTGCCCCGGCCCGACCCTGTTCGAACACAAAAAGCACAGCCCGCCGAGCACCTTCTCCGCGCCCACCACCGCCGCCGCCTCGTCCTCCGGCCCAAGCCCGTTCTGCAACGTCAACACACAGCCATCGTCCTTCACCACGCCCGGCAACAGCTCGGCCAACAGCGCGTTGCTCGTGGACTTCAGCCCAACGATCACCACATCGCAGCAAGGCATGTCGGATACCGCGCGGTAGGCGTGGACGTCAGGCAGCGTGATGTCGTCGTGCTGCGTGGACTCAACGACCAGGCCGTGCTTGGCAACGTGTTCGTAATCCGAGTGCAGCAGGAAGTGAACCTCGGCCCCGCCATGCAACAGCCGAGCCCCGTAATACCCGCCTAAGGCACCACTGCCGATGATCGCATAGGTAAGAGGTCGCTGACTCATCCATGTAAGCCTATCAAACTCGGTGCGATCGCATCTGACTCGGGTGGCCGGGGTCGATTCCGCGAGCCCCCGGAACAAACCACAATCGATGAACGACAGGGTGGTAGGTTCCGTGGGGTCGCTGAAGCTCCACCATAGCCACCCCTACAAATGTGACAGATGCGTTTGCCCTGCGATCAAACCCGCAACCCTCCGGCGGCTGGGCTTGATGTTAAAATCGTCCACCCGCCCGCGTAGCTCAGCAGGATAGAGCAGCGCTATACTAAAGCGCAGGTCGTTGGTTCGAATCCAATCGCGGGCAGTGAGCCAACATTCACGTGTCGGCGCGCTCCCATGCCTGGCTACTGTGCGACTCACTCGGCGCGGACCGGCGCGTCCGGG
>JARFRI010000357.1 GCA_029287335.1 Phycisphaera sp.
AAGGCGGTCAAGCCAGTCGCGATGCCGGTGAGTGCGAGGACGGATGCGGTAACGGGGAGCCATGCGGCCATGTGTGATCTCCAAGATGAGTAAAGGGGGTACAGTAACGACTAAGAGCGAACCGGCGGCGGGCGGCGTTTATTCCGTGTGCTCGGGCAAAATTTTCGGAGATTGATGCATGAGATTGTTTGATGCCCACTTGGATATGTCCATGAACGCGTTGGATCTCGAGCGCGACCAGACGCTGCCTGTCTCGGCAATGCGTGAACGGGAAAGCGTTGGCGTGCCGGACGATCGCGGGATCGCGACGGTGAGTATGGATGAACTGCGGGCCGGCGGTTGCGGGGTGGTGCTGAGCACGGTGATCGCGCGGGCTAAGCCATGGGTGACTGCCGATCGACCCGGGCAGCACGGCGATATCGATTGGCCCGATCCGACGATGGCTTACGGTGTGGCGATGGGGCAGTTGGCGTATTACCGTTTGCTTGAAGCCCAAGGCCATCTAAGCATTTTGGATTCCGCTGAGGCGCTGAAGCAGCACCTGGCCGATTGGGATGATGCGCCGGACACGACGTCGGTGGGTGTGATCATCACGATGGAGGGAGCCGACCCGATCGTCGAGCCTTATCTGCTTTACCACTGGCACGAGGAGGGCCTGCGCACGCTCATGCTCGCGCACTTCGGCAAGTCTCACTACGCCCACGGCACGCCGACGAAGAGCCCCGACAACCCGCACGATATCGATGGGCCGTTGACCGACTTTGGTCGCGCGCTGCTGCCGATCATGCACGAGCTCGGCATGCCGTTGGACCTGACGCACACGGCCGACAAGACCTTCGCCGAGGCGGCGGACTTGTTTGAAGGCCGCATCTACTCCAGCCACACCGCCTGCCGTGCGCTGGCCGAGATGCCGCGCAATCACACGGATGAGCAGCTCAAACAAATCATCGAGCGCGACGGCGTCATCGGCCTGCCGATGTACAATCACTTCCTCAACGCGGCGTACCAAGAAGACAGCCCCAAAGAGATGGTGACGTATGCGATGGTCGCCGACCACATCGACCACATCTGCCAACTCGCCGGCAACGCCAAACACGTCGGCATCGGCTCCGACGCGGACGGCGGCTTCTGCAAAGAACACATGCCCGCCGAGCTTGATACGCACCGGGATATCAACAAGCTCGGCGACGCGTTATCGCCGCGCGGCTACGGCGATGATGACATTGCCGGCATTCTGAAAGACAACTGGTTACGGTTCTTTGGTGAGACGCTGCCTTGACGTTTAGCGGGTGACGCGCAGCGTCCCGTGCGAATCATGACGGATGGCTTGAACGGGACGCTTCGCGTCGCCCGCTAAACATGTGCCAACTTATTCAACCCGTTGTACGCCGCGATCTTGTACGCCTCGGCTAACGTTGGGAAGTTGAACACGTTGTTGATGAAGAACTCCGCCTTGCCGCCCAGGGCCATGCAGGTCTGGCCGATGTGGATCAGCTCGGTCGCGCCGGTGCCCATGGCGTGGACGCCGAGGATCTCGTGCGTTTCCTGGTGAATCAGCAACTTGAGCATGCCGCTGTCGT
This sequence comes from Phycisphaera sp., assembly GCA_029287335.1. GTDB lineage: Bacteria > Planctomycetota > Phycisphaerae > Phycisphaerales > Phycisphaeraceae > JAHQVV01. The sequence goes on from JARFRI010000357.1 coordinate 1,581, forward strand.
CGCCGAGTAGCTGGCCTCTCGCGATCTCGCGGTAGTTGGCGATGCCCGCTTCGTAGGGGATACCCTTTTCGGTGAGCTGCTTCTCGGTCATGCCGACCATCGAGATCTCGGGGACCGCATAGATGCCAAACGGGAACAGCTCCTGGTTCCAGCTCTCGACCTCAACGCCAAAGGCGTGACAGATCGCGCGTCGGCCCTGTTCAAACGAAGTCGATGCCAGCGCGGGGAAACCAATCACATCGCCGGCCGCGTAGACGTGTTCGATGACGCGCGGGTTCTCCGGGTCTTCCATATTCAGGCACTGGTAGTGCTCGTTGACTTGTAGCCGTTCGCGGTCGTCGTAAGTGATCCCCACGTTTTCGAGCGCGAGCTTGCCGCAGACACCCTGCCGACCGACGGCATAGAGCAGCGTCTCGGCCCGGATGCGCTTGCCCGACTCAAGGACGGCTTCCACCAGCGAGCCGTTGACCGAGCGTGAGCCGTCGCCGCCCTCGGGGGTCATCGCATTGATCGCCGTGACCTTTTCACCCAGGCGTAGCGTGATCCCATCCTGCCGCATGAGGTACTGAAACGCCCCGGCGATCTCATCATCAAGGAAGCCGAGCACCTGGTCCCGGCCCTCGATCAGTGTCACGCGGACATCCAGCGTCGCCATGATGCACGCGTACTCGACACCGATGACGCCACCACCGACGACGATCATCGTCTTAGGCAGCTTGCCCAGCGCCAAAAGCGAGTCGGAGCTGAGCACATCGGTTTTATTGAAGGGAACAGTCTTAGGCAGCGCCGGCCGAGTCCCGACCGCGACGAGGAACTTATCTGCGGTGAGCATTTCGTTTTCACCATCGCGCTGGACCTGGATGAGGTTTGGCCCCTCGAAGTGCGCGGTGCCCCAGATCAGGTCAACGCCGTTGCGGTCGAACTGATCGCGGATGACTTCCCACTCGTGTCGGATGACCTGATCGGAGACGGAGACGAGGTCCGCGATGGTAATGTCTTTTTTGACGCGGTAGCTCCGCCCGGTCCACCCACGTCGGCTGTTGCCGGTGAGGTGCAGGGCCGCTTCGCGCAGGGCTTTGGACGGGTTGGTGCCGGTGTTGACTTGCGCGCCGCCGACGACTTTGCTTTTCTCGATGATGGCAACGGTCTTGCCGAGCTTGGCGGCCTGGATCGCGGCCTTTTGGCCAGCGGGTCCGGTGCCGATGATGATGCAGTCGTAGTGTTTCATGGTCTGCCGTTAATCAATGTAGAAGGGTGATCGTCCCTGTTGGTATCGGTTCAGGCCGTATGCAATTTAACGGCTGGCGCGGTGATGTGTTTGGCCGAGCGACGATTTTTGAATCCAGCCGGTCATTATCGGGCCGCCAACACGGGCACCACGTCATGAAAAGCCCCCACACGAAGTAGAGGCATGAAACCTCAGATGGATGCTGCGCCGGGGTGCCACAGAACTGCCGAAGGCTGCTGTGTGCGAGAGAGCGAGGAGGCTCAAAGTGACTCGCACACAGCTTGCTGAAGCAAGTTGTGGCACCCGCACTTGAACCGCTCGGCCTCAAGCCTCATCCCTAGACCTTACGCCTCGGCGGTCATCGCCGGCTCGATCATCGCCTTAGCAAAGCCCTGATAACCATCCCAAAACTGCTTGGCCATGTCGTCTGGGAAGCAGTGAAACTCGCCGGCCTTGAGCGCCGCAATCGTCGCAATCGCAACCACCGATGGCGGTGGCGCATCTTCAAAGCCTGCCTCATTGCCCATGTCCGTCCCGATCGGCCCGGGGTGGACACTCACGATATCCGTGCCTTGCTCGGCAAGCAGGTCATGCAAGCCCTGCGTGATCGAGTAGCTCGCGGCCTTGGAGGCGCAG
>JARFRI010000372.1 GCA_029287335.1 Phycisphaera sp.
CCGATGATCACGCGGCGGACGATGCCATCACCGATCGCGACGATGGTCTCGTGCTCGAGGTCCCACGCGACATCGTCGCCCATGTGGTGTCGGTTAGAGAAGGGGCCGCCGTTGTTCCCGATATGGATGCCGTAGCTTCGGCGCTTGGGATCAAAGTAGTTGCGGACCGGGGCGATCAGCGACACGGTCGTAAGGTCGTCTGGCATGTCGATACCCTCGTTGCGCTGGAGCCCACGGGTTCCGATGCTGTTCAGGCCGCGGAGTTTGTAGCCACTGGACAAAATTTGCAAAATAAGGCGATTATTGACACGCGCCGTCAATGCCTCATCTGGCTGAACCTGTCCAAAACGCCAATATGGCTCGTATGGTTCTGTATCGGCGAGTACCCGCAGCGCCGCCGATCGGTTTGCCTGCGTGTAGTCGGCACCCAAGACCTCGTACGCCTGCCGATAGGACTGGACCGGGTCATCAGTATCTTCGAGCTTCGGCGCGGTACCGGGTTCTTTGAAGCGTTCCGCCCGCTTACTGATCGCGTCGATCGCGGCCTGGATCGAAGCTTTCGCATAGACCTCTCGCTCACGCTGCATCGCGGCCTCCAAGGCGGGTAGCTCCTCGGTTGTGCCGTGATATCGGAAATACTCCGCCGCGCGGTCGTGCAGCATCGCCGGGCCGCGGGTGAGGTTGCTTGCGATCAGCTTGCGGGTTTGCTCGCTTTCGTCTTGCTGGTGGATGAGTGCGATGATCAGATTGATGCGCTCGTCAACCTTCGCACGGCTGACCAGTTTGCGTGTTGGTTCGCTGAGGTCCTGGCCGTAGTATCGGGGCAGCGCTTCGCTGGTGTACGCAATGAGCCGGCGATCCGACATCGCCCGCTTGAGGAGGTCCTTGTCGGGGTACGCCCGCAGCGCATACTGGATGGCTGGCCCAGCGACGCGCTTGTCGCGTGACTCGGTCAGTTCTGCAAGCGCATCGGCGAGCGCCTTACCCGTCTCCTGCCGGCCAAGCACCTGAAACGCGAGCTTTCGTGATTGTGTGTCTGCTTCGGGAATCACCTCAATCAGCGCGTCGCGCGCGACATCCGACCAACAGAACTGCAGGCAGACGATCGCCATAATTCGCTTGTTCGTGTCCTTGCCTCGCACGTGCTCGGCCAATCGAGGCGTTGCTGAGGCGCCCAAGCGTTCCAATTCTTGACGGACGCGGCTCGGATCTCGGCTGGCCACTAAAACCAACAGCTGATCGACCTCCGCGTCATCCGCGCGATCGATCGGTTGGGCCGATACGCTTGACGCGACACCGCAGAATATTGCCAGATAGAGCAGAAAAAGCCTACGGGCCGCTACGCTTTGAACTTGCATGGATTGACCCCTCGATCAGGTTTGAACCATCTCTGAGTGAATCTCCATCAAGAACAGGGTCTTAACCTAACGGATATCCGAATCTGTAACAATCATCTAAATGAATAACCCCCGCCTTGCGACGGGGGCTACTTCATGGTGCTTTTACTTGATATCAAACGTTAGCCAAGCAGCGACAGGACTGACTGGGCACTGTTGTTCGCGATGGCGAGGGTCTGGGTGCCGGCCTGCTGGAGGATCTGGGCTCGGGTGAGCTTGGAGGTTTCTTCAGCAAAGTCGGTGTCGCGGATCGTGCTCTCTGCCGAGGTCAGGTTCTCAAGCGAGACCTGTTGCGAGCGGAGGGTGGTGTCGAGCGTGTTACGTTCGAAGGCACCGATGCGGCCGCGGAGAGTAGAGACCTGAGCGATGGCGGCGTCGATGATGTCTGCGGAGCCGCGTGGGTCGGTGAGCAGGGAGTCGGCCTCGCCGGTGAGGACCTGGTTGAGGTAGCCGACGGTCGAGTTACCCAGGCGTGTCGCGGCGACGGACTGGATGCCGAAGCCGACCTGCTGGAGCGAGTCGATGCTCGGGCCGATCTGGTAGGTCGCCCCGCCGCCGGTGATGCTGTAGCTAAACGGCGTGTTGAGCGTTTGAGCGGCGGCGGAAGTGAGTGTCATCTCGAGGTTGAGGTTGCTGGCGTTGAGCGAGATGTCCAGGCCGTCGCCGATGGCGAGGTTGCCGTTGATCAGCGCGAGGGTGTCGCCACCGATGTCGCGGTTGACGGCCCCGCCGCCCTGAGCGGTGTAGGCGTCGAAGAATGATCCGCCTGTGAGCTTGCGGACGCTGACGAATTCTGACGACCCGAACTCGGCGGACTGAAGGATGAGACCAGAGGTCGGGTCTGCCGCAGAGGCGAGGATGGCCTGGACGCCGGTCGCGTCGGAGACCTGGTTGATCGCGGTCGCGACGGCCGAGAGCGCGGTGCCCGAGGCGAAGGTGAAGACCTGTACGCCATCGTTGCCTTGGACTTCAAAGCTGACGGCCGAGATAAAGGCTCCCGTGCCGTTACCCGAGAGGAACAGCGAGGCGTGCTCAGCGGACTGGAGCACTTCGACGGAGACGGGGATCGAGGCGTTGAGCCCGAAGTTGGCGCCCTTGATCGAGACATCGGAGATCTGGCTGGCGGTGACGCCGGAGGTCAGGTAGTCCAGCGAGCCGTTGAGCAGCTTGAGCCCGGCGAAGCTGGCGGTGTTACTGATGCGTGTGATGGATTCGACGGCCGAGTCGAGCTGGAGCTGGTTGGCCTCGATCTCTTGCTTGGAGAACGCACCGGTGTTGGCGGACTCGACGGCCAGGGCCTTGATACTGATCAAGAGGTCGTTGATCTCTTGCAGCGCAGACTCGGTCGTCGCGATGACGTTGGAGGCGCGTTCGATGTTGTCGACCGCCTGGCCGATGCTTGAGATTTCGCCGCGCAACCGTTCGGAAACGATCAGGCCGGCGGGGTCGTCCGCACCACGGTTGATCTTCAGGCCCGTGGAGAGGCGCTGCAGGCTTGTGGCGAGGCTGGCGTTGTTCCGGTTCAGATTGGACCGGGCAACCATGGCAGAAACATTTGTGTTAATACGAGTCATGGGGACAAACCTCCGTGTTTGTCGTCTTGTGTAGCGGCTTTAATAGACCGCCAGTGGGGTGTTCTATGCCAGGCGTTTACCTGGCTGCACAGTCCGGCGAGCACTCCTTTGCGCCGGGTTCGAGTCCGTCTATGGTGACTGCTTCAACTTGGATCGGCCATTGGTATTCGGGTGGCCGTTGCGTTGTCGCAGGGTGTCGTCTGCTGCGCTTAAGTCATCGATGTCGACCTGAGCGGCCTCCGTGTTTTCACGTCGGATGGCTTCGTACACTTCTTTGCGGTGGACTTGGATCGTGCGTGGGGCATTGATGCCCAAACGAACCTTGTCGCCGCGGATGTCAACGACGGTGATCTCGATGTCGTCACCGATCATGATCGTTTCGTCGCGCTGTCGTGATAACACGAGCATGCTGGGGTGGTCCTTCCTTGGCCTTGGTCACCTTGCATCCTGCAAGGCCCCGCGCTCTACATCACGCGGGTGTTGGTTCTTCATCACATCCCCAGTGATCGCTCACCGGGTCAACTTCTCTCCCGCATGTCTTACGCGCTCTGGGCGTGGACTGCGGCCTTTACTTCGACCAGCGGCACACGCGTGGTGAACCGTCGATCGCTGAGCACGAGCTGCTCGCCCATGCAGTTACGCACATTGATCACCAGTGGCCCCTGCAGGTTGCCGGTCAGTGTCTCGCCTCGCTTGTTCACGATGACGAGCACTTGTGCATCATCAACCGTGTCGAGGTTCAACTGGCTGATCTGCTCAGCCTTCACCGGGACCTTGTACGTCGGGATAAACAACGTCGGGTCCGTGACGATGAACGCCAGGTCCGGCTTGTCTATGGACTGCAGCCACCAGAAGTAGCTGTCCTGTCCCGCCTCGATCAGCACGTAGTGCTGGTAGTCGGGAAAGCCGAGCAGGCCTTTGGGGAACGTCATGACGCGCTGGTCATCAACTTCAATTTCACCGAAACGTGACGAATTGATTTTCATCGTCGACTTACCTCTTGCAGCCTGGTCCATCCTGGTTTCCATACCCGCCAAGGACATCCTGTCGCGGGGGGCGGCTTCAGCCGCCGGTCATTTTTGCGCGGGTTTGGCTGGCTACATCGCCCTGACCCGCGCAACACTTGCGCCTTAGCGCAAGAAGTCCAACAAACTCAACTGCTGGCCGGCCGAGCCGACCTGCAACGACGCCTGCAACTGCAACTGCAACTGCTGGAATCGCGTGATGACTTCCGTTAAATCCGCATCCTGTAACTGGCTGAGCATGGTTTGCTCCTGGATATCGCGATCTTGGATCAGGGTCAGCTGGTCTTCGACCCGCCTGGCCTGAACACCGACCCGTGCCCTCGCGGACACAACCGAGTCGATGTCGTCTTCGATAGAGCTACCAGCAATCGTGATGCCAGCCTCGTCGTTATTTCGTAAAGCAGTGCTTAATTCTTGTAAATGTGTGAACATATTCTCGACACGGACCTTCGATTGATCCGCGCCGTCAATCGTTGCGCTCGAACCGGCGTTCACTTTGTTGCCCAGGTTCTCCGCCGCGAAGCTCAGCCCCGCGTTGGTCACGCTGAAGTCGCTTGCCCCGACGGTGTTGTCCGTCACCGCAAAGCCGTTGCCCGTCGTCGCCAGCGCGATATTGAAATCCACGCCGACCGTCACGCCCGCAGCGGCCGCCGCCGCCTGGGTCAAGCTGACCACGTCCGCGACGGTCGATGCCGCGGTCAGATCAACCGTGAAGTTCGTGCCGTCGTGCAGCGTGATGTCCAGGTCCGGCTCACCCGCCTC
>JARFRI010000409.1 GCA_029287335.1 Phycisphaera sp.
ATAAGAGAAAGACCTTGGGCAGCATGCCCGCGCTGATCACTCCCGAGTCGATGAGCGTATCGATCTCGCCGCGGTCCAGGTGGCGGGCCAGATCTTCGGGGTCGTCCGACTTGCGGATGCCGTGGGTATCCGAGACGAGCACGAGTTTCTCGGCCTTGATGGCTGCGGCGACATGCCCGGCCACCGAGTCGGCGTTGATGTTCAGCTTGCCGCCGGCTTGGTCTCTTGCAATCGGCGCGATGACGGGGATGATGCCCGCCTCGGCGACGGCCTCGATCAGTTCTGCGTTGACCTTGGTGACTTCGCCGACCGAGCCGATGTCGATCTTTCGGCCTTCCTCACCTTGTAGGAACAAACGCTTGCCGAAGACCACGCAACTCGACAGCGAGTGCAGGCCCATGCCTTTGTAGCCTTCGTCGGCAATGACCTTAAGCATGCTGGCGTTGATGTCGTTGATCAGCACATGCTCAGCGATCGCCAGCGTTCGATCATCGGTGTAGCGTCGGCCCTGGACGAACTGCGCTTCGAGGCCAGCCGCTTCCATCGCAGCGGTGATGCCCTTGCCCCCGCCGTGTACGACGATCGGCCGCATGCCCACCGCGTGCATGAAGCACACGTCGTGCAGCAGGTTCGTCAGAGCCTCGGGGTCGTCCATGATCGACCCGCCGACTTTGACGACGACCTGCTTGCCCTCGAATCGGCGGATGTACGCCTGGGCTTCGACGAGGGCGGCGGCTTTGTTAATCGCTTCCTGCAAGACAGCTCCGGTACGCTAAGGGGAATCGCCTAGTGTACCAAAACAAACGATGGATGTGATGTGGCTGGCGTTAAGATACAGGTTTTGTGGGTCGCTCTTTACGAGGCCGCTCTTCGCCAGAATCGTCCTGTTCTTGCCGATTTTCTTTGCGTCGGGCACGCTCTTCGCCGCCCGATGCTGACCCTGCAGCGGGCTCAGCAGAAGTCGGCTCGCTCACTTGCGTGGGCGTCGGGAACACGGCCTTGGATTCGCGGGCAAGCGGTTCTTCTGCTTCGGTCGGGCTGTCGCGGAGCAGCTCGCCGGGCCGGGGGTTTCGGAGCAAGACGCGGGTGCCCGCCTCCAAGCCCGTCTTGACCTGAACCAGTGTGTCACTAGCCCCGCCGATCTCGACGAGTTGCTTGCGAACTTTGCTACCCGGGGCCTGCACGTAGACGAAGTGCTCGTCACCAACGGTATGTACGGATTGGATCGGCACGGCAAGGGCCTGTGGGATCTCACGGATGAAGATCTCGGCACTGCAGTTCATGCCCGGTCGGATGCCCTCGCCAAGATCGCCGGGCATCTCGGCGATGACCTGGTACTGACGCAGGTGGGGGTTGGTGCTGTTCTCCTGCATCGCGCTGTTCTTCTTCTCGATGACCGTGGCCATGAACACCTCATCAGGCCGAGCGTTGACGGTGACGGCGACCTTCTGGCCCGGCTCGATGTCATTGATGCGCGATTCGTGTACGTAGAGGTTGACGAGCATCTCGCGGGTGTTGGTGATGACCATCACACGCCACCCGCCACGCACCTCCGCACCCTTACGCATCGGGTACCAGCGCTCGCGTCGGCTACCAACCGTTGATGAATAAAGCACCAGACCGGCGATCGGTGCCTCGACGATCATTGCCTCACGCATCCGTGCGAGTTCTTCCATCTGTGTGCGACGCTGGAGTAATTCGTTTTCCTGGCTCTTGACCTTGGCTTGCAGCAGTTTCAGTTTGTTCTTGTTCTTGCTGATCGTGCGGGCCAGCTCTTCGTCGGCCTGCTTGATGTCGCTGAGCATCTCCTTCTCGCTCTTGACCTTTTCATAGCTGTTGTAGACATGGATGTCGAGCTTGGCGGTTTCCAGCGCGTTTTCTGCTTCGATCAGGCTGATCTCATCCTGCTCAAGCTCGGTGCGGCTGATGAATTCCTGGGCAAAGAGTTTTTTGCTGAATTTGAGTTCACGCTGTGCCTGCTCCAGTTCACGTTCGGCCTTCTCCAAGGCGAGTTCCAGGTCGCGGACTTGTTGCGGGTGCGTACCCTGCTCCCATTGCTTGTGTGCCAGGCCCGCGAGTTCGAGATCAAGCTTGGCTTTCGCCTCGGCACTATCTGCCGTGTCGCTCTCGATCTCTAGATTGGCTCTGGCTTCGTCGAGCTCGGCCTCGCCCTCGCGGAACTTGGCGATCGATGCTTCGTGGTCGGTCACCAGCCCCGGCGCGCTGAGTTCGTAGAGGAAATCACCTTTTTCGACCCATGTGCCTTCTTCGACGATGCGCTTGATCCGTTCGTCGTCACGGTGCTCGATCACGTTAACGATGTCCGTGTCGTCTTTGGCAACGAGGTCGCCTTCAACGACAACCGTGATCGGGATCGATTCGAGCCGAACCTTATCCCATTGTGGCGTGTTGTTCGCGTCGCTGGCCGAGCCGTTGCCGTCGAGCATGCCACTCATCACCAACCAGATGCCGCCGACTAGGACGACCACCATCAACGCGAACAAAGCCGTGTTGCGTGCCAGGCCCCGGCGGTGGGCGGGTTTCGAGTTTTGGGAGTTGTCCATCATGAAATCACTATCGGCCCAACGTATTGGCGAAACATTTTATTCATCCTCGATCGCATCTTCTGGGGACTCATCGGGAGCCTCTTCTGGAACGACCTCTTGGGCTGGCTCTGCCGACTGCAACGTACCGGGGACTAACCATCGGCCCTGTGCGTCGACACGCATCTGCCCGGTCTGTAAGAGGTAGTTTAGGACGCTTGTTTGCAGGTCGGCCAGCGATTGGTCCCGACGGTTGCGTGCATCGAGCAAGTCTTGCTCAGCTTCAATAATGCGACGTGGCTGGATATTGTCTTTACTGCGCTGCTGCTTGATCCGCAGGCTCTCAAGCCGACGCTCGGCAAGGTCGACGTTTTCTGCCTGCAACTGGAGCGTCAGCTTCGCACGCTGGATCGTGCGGATCGCGTCCCGAATATCCAGCGCGACGCGATCACGTTGGATGCGGTAGTCACGTTCGGAGCGCTCCAAGTCCACGAGCGAGCTGCGGTACTGGGCTAATTCGATCTTGCGGTCCAGTGGTGCCGAGTATTCGAGCCCAATGTTGTAGTCGCTGTCGCGTAGTTCCAGGTCGACGCCATCGATATCGCGATTGCTGTCGCTATTCAGATCGACCGAGGCGTTTACATCCAGGTCACCACGCAGGTTGTTCTTCGCCACACGCAACGCACGCCGAGCATCGTCCACCCGGTCGCTTCGGGTTTGCAGGTCGAGTCGCGCGGCCTGTCCGATCTTGATGGATTGGGCCTGATCGAGCGCGGGCTGGGGCACATCGATCTGTACGGGCGTGATGACGAGCATTTGCTCAACGGGGATCCCGATCCGCAACTTCAGCGTATCCAGCGAGGTCGCATAGTCATCAACCACTTGGGCCAAGTCGGACTTACCAAACAGAACCTGGGCCGCGGCATCGTCTGCCTCAAACCGTGACACCAGTTCCGCTTCGTAAAATGCCCGCTGCTGGTCGGCCAGACGCGTCAGCCCCTCGAGTTGTCTTTCCTGGTTCTTGATCCGCTGTTGCTGACGGAGCAGGTTGAAATACGTGTTGGCAATATCAACAAAGAACGCGCGGCGGAAGCGCTCGAAGTCACGCACCGCATAAATCAAATCGCGCTCGGCCTGAATCAGGTCCTCCCGAGCGACCTGACCGGCACCGCGCAACAGCGGCAGGTTGATCGCGGCGTTGAGTCCGCTGGTCTGCGTTTCGTCGGGTGATGTATTCGCGCTGGATTGCTGGAGCAGGTTCGTGTAGTTGACCAGCGCGGAGACCGAGGCGGTTCCGCCGTAGGGAAGGCGCTGGGTCACGGCGAAGTCGTTGACCAGGCTCATCGCCGTGTCATAGTCGCCGGACTCGGGTGTGCCGGCGAGATCGGCCGAAAGCGTATTGAAGAAACGCGGACCCCAAAGATGCCGCTCGACGATCAGCGAGAGGGTTGAAAGGAAGAGACGTTCTTTTTCGCTGCGATACTCTGGCGCATGCTCGATGGAGTAGGACAGCAACGCGGGCAGGTCCAGTTCGATCTCGTCCACGCGGATGCTGGGGTCAAGCACTTCCGACTGCGATGCATCGCCAACGATCGGCGTGGCGGGCAACTCCGCCGCCGCGGGGTTGTTGGTCGCCGGCTGCTCGTCGTAAAGGCTTGGTGAGCGAATGCGGTCGGGCGTGTTGACTGACGCGTCGTTGACGCCCTCTTGCCCCAGCGCCAGTTGTTGCCGTTGGGCGATCATCTCGGCGACATCTTGATCCAGCCGTTCCACCGAGCCATAGCAGCCGACCAGCGCCAGGCAGCCCAGCAGCGTCAGGAGACCCAGCGATGTCTTGCACCGCATGATTTGTTGGGCTAGTCGGCGCATGCTGCTACTCATTGAAGTCGGGAGTGATATTCAGGACAGTCGAAGACGTCACAAGGCGTTCATCGGGCGATTGGCGAAGACTCAGTTATTTTACGCCGATTGTGTGAATCGAGTTGATCTTATTGATACGCGTGCCTACTGTTCTGGTTCAGACGCCATTGATGATTTTCGAGTTACAACCCGCTTTAGGACCTCCAGATGCCCATTGTCTCGTATGACAGCCGCAGCTTCTCGATCGATGGCCGACGGATCTGGCTGGTCAGCGGGTCGATCCACTACGCACAAACGCCTCGCGGGCTGTGGCGTGATCGGATGCGTGCGGCGCGCGAGGCGGGGCTGAACTGTGTGGAAGTGCCGATCGTCTGGTCGGCCCACGAACAACAGCCAGGCCAACTCGACTTTGTAGGCGACCTGGACCTCAGGCACTTTGTAAAGACCGCCGCTGAAGAGGGCCTGTACTGCGTCCTTCGTCCGGGGCCTTACGTCGGCGATGACTACGACTTCGGCGGGCTGCCCGCATACCTGCACGGCGTCACCGGCAAGAAAAATACGCGAGTTAAGTTTCGCGAAGACGAGCCCTTATTTTTGGAGGCAGTTGATCGTTATATCCGTGCGGTGATGGAGCAGGTGGCCGACCTGCAAGTCGCTTCGCCGGGGACCTCGGGCTCTTCGGCCTTTGACTACCTTCCGGGCAGCGCGGCGGGCGGTTATCAAGGTGAAGGCGGTGGACCGATTGTCATGATGCAAGTCGAGCACGCTTGGGAGTGCCAGGCACCTGAGCAGCCGTACCTCACTCGCCTAGTGAGCATGTTGCGTCAGCACGGATGTCTTGTGCCACTGACCAATGCCAACAACCTTTGGCAGCCGGCCGAAGGCACGATCGATACTTGGCGGGGTGAGTCTTCACTGCCCGCGATGATGCGGCAACTCGCTGCGGTTGAGCCGAAAGCTCCCGCCATGGTTTCGCATTTCAGAACGACGGAGCATGCGCGATGGGGTGAGGAGGTCCCGGACGGCATCAATGCCGACACGCTGGCCTATCGCATCGCTGGGCTCGTGGGTGTCGGTTCGCAGTTCAATCTCTCGCCGTTTTACGGTCGACCCAATGCGGGCTTTCTCGCTGGCCAAGTTGCTGTCACGAATGCTGCGCCGCTTGGCGAGGCGGGTGATCGCGGCGATGCCTACCGCGCGGTGAAGCGCGTCTGCACGTTCGCCAGCCAGTTCGCAAACGTCTTGGCCAACAGCGAGGTGGTGTCGACGCCATCGATCGCACTAAGCGAAACCAGTCACCCCGCCGCGCTGCTGCATCAGCGCTCCAGCCAAGGCGAGTTGGTCATGCTGGTCAAGTCAGCCAAGGATAAATCCAAACACACCGAGGTCATGCTCGGCAACGGGCTAACGCTTGACATCCCTCACGCGGGCCAACGTGTTGCCTGGGCTCTGATCAATACCAGCCTCGGTCGGCGCATCACCCTCGACTACACCAGCCTCAGCCCGTGGGCGCTCATCGGCCGTAAACTGCTCGTCGTCTTCGGCCCCGCCAACGCGACCGGCCACATCAGCATTGATGGACAACACCACACCGTCACCGTCCCCACCGGCAAGACCCCCCTGCTCATCGAGGGCGACCCGATCCATCTCGCGGTGCTCAATCACGAGCAGATCGATGCGGCCTACCGCAGCGGCGACGGGCTGGTGATCGGTTGCGAAGGCGTTGATCAGGAAGGCAAACCCAAACCACTCAAAGGCTGGGGCACGCAGATCACCATCTCGCCCGACGGTCAGGTCAAACGCAAAAGGGTCAACCCGGCAAACAAGTCGATGGCACCACGCCTGACCAAATGGCAAACGCTCTCGGTTAAATCGCTCGTCGATGGCACGGACCCTAGCTACCAAGCGATCGAAGGTCCAGCCTCATTGGGCGAACTGGGCCAAGCCTTCGGCTACGGCTGGTACCGATTTAACAACCCAAAAGCCGTCACCGGCAAAGTCCTGCCACACGCTGGCGGCGATCGGCTTCACCTTTATCACAACAACAAGCTCACAACGATATTAGGTACGGGCGGAGGTGCAGAGCCAGGCGTTCAACAACTCAAACTCACCGGCGACACGGTCGTCCTTGCTGATGCGCTAGGACGCTGCACTGCCGGCCAAGCCGTCGGAACGGACCCCAAGGGTATGCCCGAACACCTTTACACGGTTAAGCCGATCAAGGCGGGCAAGCCCACGATTAGTAAACAGCCCGCAGGCGATCCATTCGCGGCGGTGGCATATGCCCATCATCAACGGGTGGGCGTGAGATCGATGTCTGAGGCTCTGGCTTGGTCGATCAAGCCGGACGGTCGTAAGCCGATCCTGCTGGAGATCGACAAACTGCCGCAGTCATGCGTCGTCAGCATCAACGATGAGCCGGTTCATTACTACTCGGCGAACGAGGACGACGCGTTACTGCGTCTGCTGCTGGACCCCGCCGAGATGGAAGCGATGACGGGCGGGACCAACAGCATCAAGCTTGAATTACTCGCACCCCTGGCCGAGGCGATCAAGATTGATCAGCACGTGCGTTTCTACCAGACCACCGGCAACGCCACGCCGAAGGATGGCTGGGCCTTTGCCCCGTGGAGCGTCCCTGCGTTTGAAGACGATGCTTGGCGGAAGGTCCCTAAGACGCTGCCGAGTCAGCCGAGTTGGTTGGGCTGTACCTTTAACCTCACTTCACTGGACAGCCCGCTTTACCTCGAACCCCACGGCATGAGCAAGGGCCAGATCATCCTTAACGGCCACAACGTCTGCCGATACTGGCAACAGACCCGCGAAGGCAAAATCATCGGTCCGCAAGAACGCTACTACCTGCCCGAAGCCTGGCTGAAGTTGGATGGGTCCAATGAGCTCATGCTGTTCGATGAGCACGGCCGAACGCCGGACAAATGCAAACTCGTCTACCCCGATCATTAAAGCGCAGGCCCTGATCGCCCGCATGCGGTAAAATCTATCGATGGCTGAATCATCCCCCACAAAAAAGCAAGACCTCGAGATCGTCGAGCCGGTCGGTGCCCGTGTGCTCATCCGAAAGGACGAGGACAAGAAGCAGACCAAGAGCGGCATCCACCTGCCGGACAAGATCGAGATTCCGACGCTGACCGGGCGCGTCGTCGCGGTATCTTTAGAAATCGAGGACGACGAACACTACCCGATCCAGCAGTACGACAAGGTGCTGTTCTCGCCCAAGGACGCGGTGCCCGTGGACTTCGAGGGTGACAACCGCCTGTTCGTCGTGCCGATCGAAAATATTGTCGCGGTCTTCCGCAAGGCGAAGTGAGGCGTTTGTGACTGATCCGATCCTCATTGAGCCGGCCAAGCCGTTTGATATCACGCTCGCGCCGCCGGGGTCTAAGAGCTTGACTAACCGGGCACTGCTCATCGCCGCCCTCTCCACGGGCCAGACGGTGCTTGATGGTGTCTTGTTTGCCGACGACACACGACGGATGCTCGAGGCGCTATCGTCCCTAGGCTTTGAACTGGACATCGATGAAGACGCCAAGCGCGTCACCGTCACAGGCAAAGGCGGCGGTATTCCCAACAATGAGGCCGAACTCAACCTCGGCAACGCCGGCACCGCGATGCGTTTCCTCACCGCCGCGCTGTGCTTAGGCGGGGGAACATACACCCTCGACGGCATCCCACGCATGCGCGAGCGTCCCATCGGCGAGCTCGTCGAGCCGCTGCGTGAACTCGGTGCCGAGATCGACTATCTCGGTGAAGAAGGCTTCCCCCCGCTGCGTATCAATGACAGCCCGTACTTCGAGGGCGGGTTCATCACGCTCAAGCCGACGCTCAGTTCGCAGTTCATCAGCGCCCTGCTCATCACTGGCCCATGCACGCCGCGCGGCGTCACGCTCACGTTCGACGGCCCGGTCACGTCGATGCCTTACATCAAGATGACCCTCAAGCTCATGAAACACTTCGGCGTCAGTCACGAATGGGGCGGGCCAAAGAAAAACGCGGTCCGCGTCACCGTTGCTGAATACCTCGCTAAGCCCTACACGATCGAACCCGATGCGAGCAACGCGTCGTACTTCCTCGCCGCGGCCGCGGCTGTGCCCGGCTCGTCCTGCACGATCGAAAACCTCGGCAGCGAGTCCGTCCAAGGCGACGCCGACTTTTGCATGGTGCTCGGCCTGATGGGCTGCAACGTCGATCAAAGAACACACGCAACGACCATCACCGCACCAACGACAGGCAAGCTCAAGGGCGTCGATGTCAAGCTCAACCAGATGCCCGATATGGCCCAGACTCTCGCGGCATTGGCCATCCTCGCCGAGGGCCCAACCCGCATCCGCAAGGTCGGCAACCTCCGCGTCAAGGAGACCGATCGCATGGAGGCCATCCGCGTCGAGCTGACCAAGCTCGGAGCAAGCGTTGATATCGAAGGCGACGATATCCATATCACTCCGCCAGAGGGTAATGTCCTTACGCCCGCCATCGTCGATACCTATGACGATCACCGGATGGCCATGGCCTTCAGCGTGATCGGCCTAGCCACCCCGCCGGGCACGGTGACGATTAACGATCCCGATTGCGTGAATAAGACTTACCCCAATTACTGGGAAGACCTGCAGAAGCTGCAGGACGCCGCGACCGCCACGGCAGAATAAGACTCAACCAAAGGCCTGCTTTGCCCAACGACCCGACCATCCAGCTATCGCTTCCCCATCGCGTGCGCTTCACACGCGACGCGTTTGATGTTGCCAACACGACGCTCGCCGATGTGTTTGAAACCAATATGCAAGCGCCGCCGAAGGTCCTTGTCGCCGTCGATCAGGGCATGGTCGAGGCGATGCCGAGTCTTCAAGCACAGGTCGAGGCATACTTCGCAGCGAACGCCAACAAACTGCCAAAGCTCGTCGGCTTCCGCCCCGTCGTCGGCGGTGAGCAATCCAAAAACGATCTATCGCAACTCGAATCCTTCCTCGGTGAAATCGACAAGCACCACCTCGACCGACACAGCTACATCCTCGTCATCGGCGGCGGTGCGGTCCTCGACATGGTCGGCTTCGCGGCCGCTGTCGCGCACCGTGGCATCCGACTTGTCCGCATGCCCACGACCACCCTCGCCCAAGCGGACTCCGGCGTCGGCGTGAAGAACGGCGTGAACATGTTCGGCAAGAAGAACTTCATCGGCGCCTTCGCCGTGCCATGGGCCGTGGTCAACGACCTCACGCTGCTGGATACGCTCGACGACCGCGAATGGCGCAGTGGCCTGAGTGAAGCGGTCAAGGTTGGCCTGCTAAAGGACGCGGGGCTGTACCGATTGATCAGCAAGCGTGCCGAGCACCTGGGCAAGCGCGACCGAGCCTTGGCCGACGACGTCATCCAACGCTCCGCACACCTGCACCTGCAACACATCGCCTTCGGCGGCGACCCGTTCGAGATGACCACCGCCCGCCCGCTGGACTTCGGCCACTGGTCCGGCCACAAACTCGAACAACTCACCCATTTCGCCATCAAGCACGGCGAGGGCGTCGCACTTGGCCTCGCACTCGACGTCACCTACTGCGAACTCAAAGGCATGCTCGCCCCGGAAGTGGCGCAGGACATCCGACACACCCTCGAGACCTTGGGCTTTGA
>JARFRI010000066.1 GCA_029287335.1 Phycisphaera sp.
CCATCTGCAACGAACTAGCGATCGACAAGCTCGTGCCGGATCTGTTGAACCCGATTTCGCGGTGCATTACGTCTAGCGCGGGGTGAATTGCATTTGTATGTTTAGCGGGCGACGCGCAGCGTCCCATGTGAACCATCTGATGCGATTCGAACGGGACGCTGCGCGTCACCCGCTACACCAAGAAGATGAAAACATCTCGGTCTTGCCGATATGCTTTAGGCATGGCCAAATCCCCACTCAAAATCCTTGTCCTGCGCGGCGGTCCCGACCGCGAGCGCGATGTCTCGTTGCAATCCGGCGGGCAGGTCGCTCAGGCGCTGCGTGATGCCGGGCATACCGTTTACGAACGCGACATCCTGCCCGACGATCTGTCCGCGTTTGATGATGCGAAGAAGCTCGGCGTGCAGGTGGTGTTCCCGGTGCTGCACGGGCCATGGGGCGAAGGCGGGCCTTTGCAGGCGATCCTCGCCGAGAGCGGCTTGCCTTATGTGGGTTGCAAGGAAAAAGCGGCTCGATTGTGCATGGACAAGTGGGAGACCAAGCGCGTGCTGCAAGACGCTGACCTGCCCACCGCCGAAGCCGAGCTGATCAACAAGGGCGACAAGCGATCATTACCCGCGCCGTGCGTGGTCAAGGCTTTGGACGAGGGATCGAGCTACGGCCTAGCCGTGTGCCAAACCGAGCAAGACGCGGACACGGCAACCAACAAACTCTTTGAAGAACACGACCGCCTCATGGTCGAGAAGTTTGTTGCGGGCAAGGAGCTGACTGTCGGGATCATCGAACCCATCGAAGGTTCATCACTGCCATTGAAAGATTCCGGGGGTGCCCTCCCGCCAATCCACATCGTCCCCGCCGCCGCGTACTACGACTACGACGCGAAGTACACCCGCGACGACACGCAGTACAACTTCGACATCGACATGGACCCGGCCTGCATCCGGAGCGTGACCGACGCGGCGAAGCGCGCGTTTGAAACGCTCGGCTGCCGACACGTCGCCCGCATCGACTTCATCGTCGACGAGCAGCTCAACGCCTACATCCTCGAAGCCAACACCATGCCCGGCTTCACCAGCCACTCGCTGGTCCCCAAGGCCGCCAAGCAAGCCGGCATCACGTTTCCGGACCTTTGCGACCACTTGGTACGCCTAGCACTGCGATAGCGACCCAAGTGGTTGACTCGAACCCCGTTCCTTGCGGCGATGTCGGCCCGTCCGCCGATACCAATGATCAAGGTACACAACGGAGGTCGCATGGGCTGGTTCCTATCCAACAAGCAAAACAAGACGAAGAAGAAGACCACACGCAAGAAGTCCGCGGACCCCAAGTGGGACCCGAAGCGTACGCTGCTGGGCGTCAAGTTCGCGGGCTTTGCCGGGGCGATCCTTGCCGTCGCACTGGCCTGGCACTTTGGGACCCAGCGCCTCGAGGCCTACGTCAACACCAACCACGCCCAGCCGATCACCGCCGAAGACGTCCGCTTCTCCGATGAGCCGACGCACCTGGCCCCGGCCGAGCTGAATCAGCTCCGTGCCGAGCTCGCCCAGATGATCGGCGACGAACCGCTGAACCGCTCGGGCCTCACCGCCGCCGCGAAGATGCTCCGCGATCAACACGACCTGGTCCGCGAGCTGCGACAAGTCCGCCGCACCCCGCAAGGCACCATCGAGATCGACCTGGATTTCCGCACACCCGCTGCCATCGTCCAGATGCGTAACGCACGCACCGGCCAGCCCTCGCCCGACGGCTACCACGTCATCGACGAACTGGGCTACCAAATGTTCGGCCCAAAACGACTCGACGAACTGGCCGACCCCAACCTGCCCCGTATCCTCGGCGTCAACTCCGACTTCCGACCCCGCGACAACCACGGCGAGTACCGCTGGCAAGGCCCCGAAGTCGACGCCGCCCTCGCCCTCATCGACACCCTCAAAGACACCCCCGCCATCGACTTCATCGACTCGATCTCCGTCAACGTCCGCGACGAGCGTGACCGCATCCGCCTGGTCATCAACACGCAAGTCGTCCCCGCCCGCGGCGTTCAGGCCGTGCCCTGCCGCATCGTCTGGGGCCTACCGCCGGGCCAAGAGCGCGCTATCGAGCCCGACATCGACCGCAAGGTCGCGGCACTGCTGACCCTGCTCGGCGACGGCCGATACCGCATGGGCCACTGGCAAGAAGTCTGGATCAACACCGGCAACATCCGACCCAGCCAGGCGATCCAGTGAACGCCGTCAGTGAAAAAAACTTTCAACTCTCGGCAATTCACTATTGAATCGAAAAACCAAACCTCTATACTGCCGCGCATTCCGCTTGCTATTCGGGCCGATGGGCACCGAGGCGACAGCGGGTCGCAGGCAAATGACCTGCCATCCAGGGACCGAGCACTTCTCGCTCACACCAACCCGATGATGCACCCACATACCCGTGTTCAGCCGATCTCTGACCAGATCGGCGTCGGCGTCGTAGCGACGCGCTTCATCCCCGCCGGCACCGCCGTCTACCAGACCGATGCGCTCGACGTCAGGATCGCGCCCAGCGACCCACGCCTGACCGACCCCGCGCTGGCCGAGCAGATCGAGACCTACACCTACCTCGACCCCGACGGCACCCGCGTCATGTGCTGGGACATCGGCAAGTACGTCAACCACTCCTGCGAGCCCAACGCCCTCACCACCGGCTTCGGCTTCCAGATCGCACTCCGCGACCTACAGCCCGGCGAAGAGATCCTCGACGACTACGGCATCTACACCGACGAGTTCGGCCCGCTGCTCTGCAACGAACCCACCTGCCGAGGACACATCCGCCCCAGCGACTTCCTCAACCTCGTGCCCATGTGGGATGCCAAGCTCAAGCCCGTCCTCAAATCCTTCTTCGACGTCGAACAACCCCTGATGCACCTCATCGACGCCGCCGCCCTGGCCGACCTGCACGCCTTCGTCAAGACCGGCCGGTTCTACCGCTCCATCGCCCGAGCACGCAACCCCGAAACCCTCCCACAACAACCCCGCACCCCCAAGGCCCGCATCCACATCAACGCCAACAGCAACGGTCACGCCAAGCGCGTCACGGCGTGATCGATAGAAGATCAAACTTAGAAAAATGCTTGAAGCAGCCCCCATCGCAAGGTGAGGGTTTTTTTGACGTCGGGTGGCGGTGGCATGGCGCAGCCATCCCAAGGTAAAAAAACCAGAAAAAAAATAAAAGAGCAGGACCGGAACCAGTACCCGCGCGTTACAGGGGATGACTGCCCGCAAGCCACGCCCACCCCCCCGTTGGCCAAGACCTAGGGAGAATTTTTGTGTTAGGGTGGGTGGTAGGGGTTGTGGGCGGCGGGGGGGGGGGGCGGGGGGGGGTGATTGGCGTAGAGGGGGGGG
>JARFRI010000072.1 GCA_029287335.1 Phycisphaera sp.
TCGTTGTCCCTTTCGTGGATGAGTACGTTCCAAATCGTGTCACAGCGACACCATTTTGTACCGCCCGAGAGGGACAGCTTTCATAGTTTCTGCCGGAGGCAGCTGTGTGCGAACTGTTGTTGATTCATCGAGAGTACTTCCCACACAGCTTGCCTAGGCAAGTTGTGTGGCACCCCGAACAATTTCAATCACGTTGGCAACACCCAAGCAACCCCGCTAACGCATCCCCCCCATCAACAAACCGCAGCGCCAACGCCGTGCGATAGATCGGCAGCTTCACCCGCTCGTCCTCCAACAGCGACGCCCACTTCACCCAGTCCTTCTCCGTCGTCACGATCGCCTGAGCCCCGGCCGTCTCCGCCAGATCAATAAACCGCAGCAACTGCTTGCGCGTGTAACCGTGATGATCCGGCAACACCTCGCAGTGCAAGACCTGCCCGGCATGCTGCGCCAGCGTCGCCTCAAACGCCGCGGGATTACCGATCCCAACCACCCCCATCACTGCTAAATCCTCAAGCGCCTTAAGGTCATGCACCTCATCGTCGCGATCGACCAGCCCCACCCACGTATGCTCGGCATGCGCGATCGGCGGCTTGCCGCTTAGCACTTCAATCTCACGATCCAGCGCGCCGAGTACTTCCGCTGGCACCTGGTCACTGCGCGTCACGATCACCGCATCGCTGCGTTTGATTGCCGACCTCGGCTCACGCATCAAACCGCGTGGCAGCAGATGCCCATAGCCCCAAGGGTTGGTCGCATCGATCAAGATAAGGTCCAGATCGCGCTGCGCCCGCCGATGCTGAAACCCATCGTCCAACACAAAGCAGGTGATCGACGGGTCGTCGTCCAGCGCGAGCTTCGCCGCCGCGACGCGGTCGGGGTTGGGTTCGACCTTGACCGCTTCGCCCCAGCGTTGTTGATGCTCGATGGCCTCGTCACCCCCGCGATAGCCACGCAGCAAGATGCACGGCCGATGCCCGCGCTTTAGCAGCTGCTCCACCACCCAGCCGACCATCGGCGTCTTGCCCGTGCCCCCGGTCGTCAGATTGCCCACACAAACCGTCGGCCGACCCAGCGGATAGGTCCGTTTCAGCCCGCTTGAAAAGAGTGCCGACCGCGCCGCATTGCCCAGTGCATAGAAAGGCGACGCCACGCTCAAGGCCGCGCGCAAACAACCGCCGCCTAAACTGGCGTCCTCACCCGACATCGCATGCAGCGCTCGCTGTCGAAGACTCATAGGGGTGAGTGTAGCCCTTCGCGTCGTGTTGTTGGATCCTGACCGTTAGCCGGCGGGCTTGTCCCGCCGATCACGAGCGCTCGATCGGCCCGACAAGCGGGCCGGCTAACGAATGGTTTAGATCGCTCCTCGCAGCATCGGCATCAATCGCCTCATGGGCAGGCCCACCACCGTCGCCGGATCGCCATCAACCGTAATCGGCCAACCCGCCGCCTGACGGTCGAACAGGTTGTAACCCCCGGCCTTGCCCCGCCAATCATCTGTTGTCAGGTACACATCGAGCTGTTGCTCGCTGAGCGACCCAAAACGCACCACCGCAACATCGGCGAACGACGCCATCACCGGCTCACCCGGACCGACCCGAAGCAACGCCACACCCGTCAATACCCGGTGCTCCGCTTCAATAAACGATCGCAGCATCACATCCGCATGCGCTCGATCGCGCGGCTTACCGACCAGCGCGCCGGCGTCATCCACACAGATGGTGTCCGCGGACAGGATCAATGCCGGGCCATCGATCAGCTCCGCCAAACTGTTGGCCTTCTGCTCGGCCAGTGCCGCGGCATACGCCTCCGCCTCATCCCCACGCAGGTGTCCCGGCGGCTGATCCGGGTCCGCAAACGGCGGAGAGCGCTGTTCAAACACAACACCCGCCTCGGTGAGCAACTGCGCCCGGCGAGGGGATTGGCTGGCAAGAATGAATGGCAGAGTGTGGTTCATTTCAATTCACTCGCCTTCCGCAGGGGCAAAGGATGGTATCAAACAGGCTAAGGCTAACCCCTGATCTTCTTTTCTATAGATACGAAATCCTCAAGGCTTTGCCGGATGAACCCCGATAGCACCCATAAGACGGTTCTTCTCGGAACCGGTATCGACACGGACATCATCGGTTGGGCGGAGCCCACCGAGTTTATAGCTGGCACTTAGCGCGGATTGGACCGGCTAAGCACCCCCATCACGGACGAAGGGGCACACCCCGTGCGCACCATCGCGATCATCAACCAAAAGGGCGGCTGCGGCAAGACGACCGTGTCGATCAACCTCGCCGCGACCCTCGCTGCGCGTGGCCATAAGACCCTGCTGGTCGACATGGACCCGCAGGGCCATTGCGCCTTAGGCCTGGCCGTACCCGAGAAGCAGATCGGACAATCCATCGCCGACCTGCTGCGCCACGGCATGGACGGGCAGATCGGTATCGCCGACATCGTCTGGCAGATCTCCCGACAACTCGACCTCGCCCCAGCCACCGTTGCGCTGGCCGGCATCGAGCAGCGATTGGCCAACGCCGCGGACCGCGACCGCCGCTTGATCCAGGTTCTCGCGCCCGCCGCCGACCGCTACGACTACTGCATCATCGACTGCCCGCCGTCCATCGGCCTGCTCACCTTTAACGCGCTACGCGCCGCCGACGAGGTCATCGTCCCGGTCGAGACCGGCTACTTCGCGATGCAGGGCAGCTACCGCCAGGAACAGACCATCGAGGCCCTGTCCGCGAAGATCGGCCACCACGTCCGCTTCAAGGTCTGTCTCTTATACACATCTCCGAGCCCACGAGACGAACA
>JARFRI010000103.1 GCA_029287335.1 Phycisphaera sp.
TGGCCGTGTACGGAGTTGCAGGTGATACTGCCGCCGAGCATGGTGGCCAGTCGCTGGCTGATGTGCAGGCCAAGGCCCGTGCCGCCGAACTGCCGCGTCGTCGTGGTGTCGGCCTGTTCAAACGCGCCAAAGAGCCGGGCCATCTGTTCTTGCGTCATGCCTAAGCCGGTATCGATCACTGCAAACTTCAGTTCTTCCATCACCTCGTCGTAGTGGACTTCGATTTTCACGCTGCCTTGCTGCGTGAACTTGATCGCGTTACTAACCAGGTTGACCAGCACCTGACGAAGACGCACGGGGTCCGCAATGATTTCGCGCGGGATCGGCGTCATGACCTCGGCACTGATCGGCAAATGCTTCTCGTCCGCCTTCACACGCATCAGCGACAGCACCTCATGCACGACCTGATCCGGACGCACCGCGATCTGTTCGACGCTGAGCTTGCCCGCTTCGATCTTGGACATGTCCAGGATGTCATTGATCAGGCTCAACAGGTGCTCGCCGTTGCGCTTGATCGTTTGCGTATGCGCGATCAGGTCTTGGTTGTCCTGGTCGATTTGCGTGCGAAGCAGATCGGTGAAGCCAAGGATCGCCGTCATCGGCGTACGGATCTCGTGGCTCATGTTCGCCAGGAAGTCGCTCTTCGCGTGTGTGGCTTGCTCGGCCCGGTTCGCGTAGTCACGCAGGTCCGCGGTCATCCCCTCGGCGATCGACCACGCCTTGCGAGACGAATTACCCTGAACATAAACAAGCGTCGATAGCAACAGCGTCATCAACAGCCCGAGCCCGGATGCGGTCCAGATCTCCGAGCGCGACGCCTTGGCAAATTGCGGTGTCGAACTCAGCGACAGCGTCCACGTCCGCCCGCCGATCTCGATCGGGATCGTGGCGTGCAGTTCACGGTCGGCATAGTCCTCTTCGATATAGGTCTCGTGATCGATCTCGCTGAGGTGGTTGTCGCCATCAAAGATCAAGAACTCATCACTTAGAGAGTCGCCGCCGAAGACTTCGACGTCCAACTCGTTACGCGCGACTGACATGATGCCATCAAAAACCTTCGGCCCGAGCATGGGCATATAGGCCCAGCCTTGCAAGGCTTCGATTCGCTGCTCGGGCGTATCGATTGGCATCCCCGGTTTGTAGTGCGGCAGCAGGTAAAGAAACCCCGCGACCTTTTGATCGTCCTGGACCAGTTGAATTGTCCCGGTCAGCGCCGCGTCGCCGACCCGTGCCGCACGCTCCGCCGCCTCTCGACGCACCGGGTGCGAACCAATGTCCAGGCCATGCGCCGCGTGGTTTGCCTCGAGAGGCTCGATGTACTTAATGATGTAGCGATCATCCGTCACCGCATCGGGCAGCGGCGCTGCACCGGGGGGCACCGTGATCTCAAACCACGGGGCCTTGTCCTCGCGCACCTTATTTACAAACGTATCGAAGGTCGCGGGGTCGCTCGGCACGCGCTCGATATAACCGATGCCCAAAGCACCGGGGAACTCGCGCTCCAATTCACGCGCACCTACCAGGTCTAAAAACTCCTGACGGTCCACATAATTACTCGCCGCGAAGACGCTGCGCGTCACCATCAGCCCGTAGCGGTACACCATGACTCGGCGGATCACGTCCGCCTGGACGCCCTCGACCAACTGGTCAAAGTGCGCCTGGTCTTCTTTTTCACGGTGATCGAGTTCAAGGTACGCCATCACCAGCGTCAAGCCAAGGCCGACCAACAGCACTCCGACC
The DNA here is from genome assembly GCA_029287335.1 of Phycisphaera sp. Taxonomy (GTDB): domain Bacteria; phylum Planctomycetota; class Phycisphaerae; order Phycisphaerales; family Phycisphaeraceae; genus JAHQVV01. The sequence continues at coordinate 1,741 of JARFRI010000103.1, forward strand.
GCAGCCACGATCGGCAAGCGATGTTTTAACTTTGGCTTGGTCACACCAGCAATCGGCATGTTTGGAACCTTTGAGGGAATACGCTTGAACATCAGTACACATCCAGATAGGTACAGGTAGATGTCCCATCAAGAAGTGCTGTCTACATGTATAGGATCGGCCTAACCTGAGATGGGCTTAAGGCTGATCGCGTATGACAATGTCATCCAAGCTCAGCAAGCTGCTGCTGGACCTGTTCCAGTTCCTTGATCGCCGCGGCCTGTTGGTCGCGCGTTTCCTGGACCAGGTGGGCGGGCGCGTTGTCCACGTACTTCTTATTGGACAGCCGGCCCTCGAAGGTCTTGACCTGTTTCTGCTTGTCGGCAAGGAGTTTTTCAAGGCGAGCCTTCTCCGTCTCGACATCGACGACATCATGCAGGTACACCGTCACGTCGCCAATGAGCACCGTGGCACTCCCCGCCGGGCGATCGATGTGCGGACCCACGCCACAGCCCTTGCAGTTGGTCAGCGGGCCGGTGAGATAACGCGTCTCGAAGATGAGCTGCGACACCGGGCCGGGGGCCTGGGTCGTCGCCTCGACCTGCTGCTTAGGCGGGATCTTGTAGGCGTTACGCGCGTTGCGCACCGCTTCGACGATTGTGCGCAGCTTCTCGAAGTTTTCCTCGGCCGACTCGTCTGACAACGAAGCACCCGCCTTGGGCCAGGCCGCTGTGATCAGCATGTCGGACGCCTCAAGGTTCAGGCCATGTACACCACGCCAATCGCTCGGCACGCGCTCGCCCAGCGCGGCCCACAAACGCTCGGTAATGAACGGCATCACCGGGTGCAACAGCCGCAGCGACGCATCCAAACACGTCACCAACACCCGCTGCTGGCTGGGCGTCTCACTTAGCGAACGCTTGACGATCTCGATGTACCAGTCACACAAATCCCGCCAAACAAAGTCGTAGAGCGCCGTGGCATAGTCGGCGAAGGCATAGTTCGCCAGTGCCTTGTCCACCGTATCAATCGTCTTGCCGAGTCGATCGAGGATCCAGCGGTCGGCCAACGTCGCGTTGCTCTGTTCAAGCCCGAAGTCTGCGTTCGGCTCGCCGAGTTCACCCAAACTCGCAAACGCAAAGCGGAACGCGTTCCATAGCTTGTTCGCAAACTTCTGGCCTTCATCAAACTTCTCGGAGGTGTTGCGCGCCGCGGGCATCTCGTCCGTGGCCTTCTCCTTGCCCGACGCGATGCCATAGCTGGAGACCATCTTCTTGCCGCCGCGTTCCTGGATCGGCGCGGCGACTTTCACGCCACCGCTGGCCGTGACATAGTCCGGGGTGAACGTCTCGCCGGTGTGCGGGTCCACCATATCCACCGGCAGGCGAACGTCCTGGGTCTGCGTCGTCATCTTCGTGAGCGTGTAGCGCATCGCGTCGGCACCGTGGCTGTGGATGATGTCCATCGGGTCCACGCCGTTGCCCAGCGACTTACTCATCTTCTGCCCGTGCCCATCCTGAATCATGGCGTGGATAAACACATCCTTGAACGGCAGGTCCCCGCCCTTGAAGTAGCGATTAAACATGACCATCCGCGATACCCAAAGCGTGATGATCTCCCGAGCCGTGCAAAGCACGGAGGTCGGGTTCCATTTTTCCAGCTCGGGCGTGTCGTCGGGCCAACCCATCGTGGACATCGGCCAAAGCGCGGAGGAGAACCATGTGTCGAGGACATCGGGGTCTTGGATGTAACCTTCCTGACTCAATTTCTGAATGATTGCTTCTTCGTCATCACTAGGTGGAACGCAGACATACTCTTCAAAAGTCTTTGCGTCTGGATATCGAACAGCCGCAGTGCAGCCGGAATCAACCCATTGGTTTCCAACATGTTCTGCAACACGCTGTAAGTCTTGCCCTGCGCCATGCTCTGATTGAAACTCCAAAAACTTTGACCAACTATCGCCAAACTCTTTTGTCTCAACCGCCCAACGCTTAACCCAAACCGGAATCCGATGTCCCCACCAGAGTTGCCTGGAGATGCACCAGTCGCGGATGTTTTCGTGCCAGTTCTGGAACGTCTTGGCGTAGCGGTCAGGTGTGAACTCTAACCCGGCATCCCCATTGCCTTCCTTGGCGTCTTGGCCACTTAGCGTCTTGGCGTTAAAAGACGAATCATCTGACGCCTGCCGCTGCGACTCAGACAAAGCACGCAAGGCCTCACCCTTAAGCTTGTCGTCCGTCACCTTCACGTACCACTGGTCCGTGTAGTAAGGCTCGATCGGCACGTGGCTGCGATAGCTGTGCCCGACCGCGTGGCGGTAGGGCTTGACCTCGCCCATCAGGTCGTGGCCCTTGAACCAGATCACGATTTGCTTGCGGGCTTCTTCGCGTGCTAAGCCGACAAGCGGCTTCAACTCGGCGTTGTCGGCTGGGTTTTCTTCCGCAGGCCAGCCGTGGTCAATACTGATCGA
>JARFRI010000184.1 GCA_029287335.1 Phycisphaera sp.
TCGAGGGGGATTCCGGGCACGTAGAGAGACGATGATTGTGAGTTGTGCGTTAAGATTTGGTTAAATCGGCTTTTTTGGGCCCTGAGCGGGGGGTGCTCGTGCTTAGATGATCCCGGCGGATCGGTGGGTTTCGATGACATCAGTGGGGATGAGCCGGCGCTTGCCTGCGGGGTGGACTTGGTTGAATGGCCAGCGTGCGTGTCGGCGGATCATTTGCACGCACCTCGTTTAGGCCCGGCTGATCTTTTCGTCGTTGCGGTGTTGCAGGCGGTATTGGCGGGGGGTCAGGGTTTCGACGCGGTTGAAGGTTTGGTGCAGTTGGCGAGCGCCGGCCAGGCCGACCTCGGTGGCGATGGTGTCCAGGGTGTAGTCGGTTTCAATCAATAGCCGTTTGATGTGTCGCAGGCGGACGCGCTGGATCTCTTCGCGGATCGACCGTCGGAGGTTCTTGGAGAACGCGCGCTTCAGGCCCGGGCGGGTCATGCGCGTCGCTTCGACGACGTCGTCCACGCCGATGGGCTTGTGGTAGTTCGCCGCGATGAAGGCGACGGCCTTGGCGACCTCGGGGTGGTCGGTGGCCACGACATCGGTGGAGCGTCGGGTGACGACGCCGGCAGTGGGGAAGGGGGTCAGGCCGGCGGGCAGCTCTTTTCCGTCCATCGCCAGGTCGAGCATGCGACACGCTTCGTAGGCCCAGGCCTCCATGTCGAGCATGACGGAGGAGAGCGGGGTGCTCAGTGATTCGCAGACGAGGGTGTTGTTGTTAATGCCCAGGACGGCGACGTCTTCGGGGACGTTTAGGCCGACGCGTTGGCAGGCTTCGAGGACTTTGAGGCCCCACTCATCGGAGAAGCACAGGACGCCGAGGGGTCGGGGGAGTTTTTGCAGGTGCTCGCCGAGGTCTTGTGCGGTTTGTTGCCAGGCTTTCTCGTTGTCCTGATTGAGGAAGGGCGGGATGAGGTGGACGTCGTGGTCTTCCTTGGCGAGGGTTTTGACGAAGGCGTCCTTGCGGATGCGGATAGGCGGGTTGTTGTCATCCGGGAAGAAGGCGAAGTGGTGCAGGCCGCGCTCGAAGAAGTGGTCGCGTGCTTTGAAGGCGATGTCGAAGGGGTCGAATTCGAGGGAGGGCAGGCCGATGTCCTGGCCGAAGACGGAGAGGTCGACGGCGGGTAGGCCCAGGTCCTGGACGAAGTTGAGGTAGTCGGGGTGGAGTTTGGTGCAGCCGAGTTTGCAGAGGATGCCGTCACCCTGCCAGCCGTGTGCGAATTCGTTGGACTGAGCCATGGTGGCGTCGAGGTGCCAGCCGTGCTCGAGGGCGTAGCGCGAGGCGCCGATGTGAGCGCGGTAGTCGTACCAGGCGAGCGCGAGGAGGACGGAGCGGCGGGGCTGAGCAGGCTTGATCATGGCGTTTCCTGTTGTGAACCGGACAACCCAAAATAGCACTAATCCGATCCAAGATGTCACTGCGGTGACATTTTTATGCACTATAGTGTATTAATGGGTGCTGATTTGCATCTATTCTGATACAGGCCTTGATGTTGTATGAAGGCGGTATGTATATAGAAGCGCTATCGTTGCTGGAGCATTGGACAGCGGCATGAAGATGAATGAGATGAACTACAGATCGAAGCTTGGTCGGGCGCTGTTGGCCCCTTTGATGGGGTTGGTCGTGCTGGCAGCGGCTTTTGCGTTGTTGCTGGTGCCGGCTTATGCCGAACCGGGTGCGGAAGCGAAGGTCGGTGAGGCGGCGCTGCAGGACCCTGAAGCGCTCATGTTCTTTGAGAAGGAAGTCCGCCCGATCCTGGACAAGCGCTGCGTGCGCTGCCATGGCGGGGAGAAGGTCGAAGGCGAACTCAACTTCGCGACGCGCGAACTCATGCTCAAAGGCGGGGTCAGCGGCGACGTCATCAATTGGGAAAACCACCTCAAGAGCCTGTTCCTTGTCGCGATCAACTACACCGATTTTGAATACGAGATGCCCCCGACGGGCAAGCTGCCGCAGAAAGAAATCGAGACGCTGACCAAGTGGGTCGCGGCGGGCCTGCCCTGGACGCCCGGCGAGAAGGGCCAACTCGCGGACCCCGGCGGCGGCGATCACCACGGCCCACCTTCGATTGAAGAGGGCAAGGACTACTGGGCGTACAAAGCGCTCGTTAAGCCGAAGGTGCCCGAGGTCGATGATGCGGACTGGGCCGAGCACCCGATCGATGCGTTTATCTATGCGACGCTTGCGGAGAACGGGCTTGAGCCGAACATCCCTGCCGACCGTATCGCGTTGATCCGTCGGGCGAGTTACAACCTGACGGGCCTGCCGCCGACGCCGCAAGAGGTTGCTGATTTCGTCAACGACGACAAGCCCGGCGCGTGGGAGCGTGTGATTGATCGGTTGCTCGCGTCGCCGCACTATGGCGAGCACTGGGCGCGTCACTGGATGGACATAGCACGCTATGCTGAGACGAATGGCTACGAGCGTGATGGCAAGAAGCGGAACATCTGGCGGTACCGCGACTACCTCATCCGTGCGTTCAACAATGACACGCCTTACGACCGTTTCATGAAGGAGCAGGTCGCCGGTGACCTGCTGCCTGACCGCGATGCGCAGTCGATGATCGGGACGGGTTTTAATCGCCTGCAGATCTGGGACGATGAGCCGACGGACCGTGTGCAGGCGCGTGCGGACTACATCGGCGACATCGTGGATACGACAACGGGCGCGTTCCTCGCGACGACGCTGGCCTGCGCGAAGTGCCACGACCACAAAAAAGACCCGGTCACGCAGAGCGACTACTTCGCGTTTTATGCGTTTTTCAACAATATCCAGGAGCAGCGACGCGGCCGGGACGACGATATCTCGGCGTACCTGCGCGACCCCGTTGACAGCGAAGCACAGCAGGCTCAAATCGCGGCATGGGATGCGCGTGTTGCTGAACTTCGTGCCGAGATCTCGGCGGTTGAAACGACGTTTGGCAAGAAGTTCGACATGAATGCGGTGGGCAAGAAGAGCAAGCTCACCGCGGTCGCGCCGGATAGTTCTAAAGAGCACCAGCCTTGGCGCTACCAGAGCACCGAGCAGGGTCAAGATTGGTACCTGCAACAATTCGACGACCGCGACTGGCCTGAGGCTAAGGGCGGTTTCGCATACGGCGTGAAGCGCCCGAACCTGCCCAACAACTGGAACAGCGACGACATCTACCTCCGCCGCGTGTTCCGCCTGACCGAAGAGCCCGAGCACCTCACGCTGAGTATCACGAGCAAGGCGAAGACCGAGGTGTACATCAACGGCATCCGCGTCTATCAACGCAGCGGCGCGACCGGCCCGGGCTATGTCAAGGTTCAACTCCCGGCCGAGGCGCTCAACGCGCTGGTCGTCGGCTCGAACTCGCTGGCGGTCAAATCAAACAAAGGCACCGACGGGCTGTGGTTTGTCGATGTGGGGTTGTATACCGGCATCGTCGATCCGAAGGTCGCCAAACGTGCGATGATCGATGCGAAGGGCGAGGAAGTGCTCGGCAAGCAAACGCTTGAGCAGTACAAGCTCAACCGCAGCGAGCTAGACAAGTTGCTCGCTCGGCCGATCGCAAGGCCCTACCCCGCGATGGTGCTCAACGA
>JARFRI010000227.1 GCA_029287335.1 Phycisphaera sp.
GCTTTATTAAGCCACCGCTTCGTTACAACCTGCTCCATAAACAAGTGCGTGCCAATTATGCAAAGGCCGAGACGCTCTGCCGACAGGCGATCGCCGAGCACCCTGACGCAAACGATTTGTGGATCGTGCGCAATCGTCGGATCGTCGCTTTGATGGGCTTGTGGAAGGTCGATCAGGATCGCAAGCATTTTGATGCCGCGCTGCAAGAAGCCACTACCGCCATCGAGAAGGGGTTGCCCGCTGGGACCGACCTTATCGCCCGGTTCTGTCTCGCTCGAGAATCGCTGCGAGCCGACGATGCGGACCTGGCCGGCGTGATCGATTCATTCGTTCAGGCCAGCGGCGATGAATCTGCGGCCGCGCCGACGTTGGCGATCGCCTCGATGCTTGCGATGGAGATCGGCGAAAGAAGGCTGCACGAACGGTATCGCCGCGCCTTCCTCGACAAGCACGCGAACAACCCGATGGTGTGGACCGCGACCGCGTACCTGCTGGACCGCGGCCACAGGTACTGGCTATACCACCCGCCTTTCACCGCTGGCTGGACCTATGGCCGACGCATGGGATACTTCTACGCCATCGGCACGCCCGAAGATGCGCACCGCAGCTTTCAGGCCGAGCTCAAAACACTCGATGGCGAGATCGTCAAGACCCCCGAAGCCTCCAACGGCAAGTGGACCGTGATCGAGTTTGCACAAAGCGCAGTAAACAATCCGCACATCGATCGCTATGGCACGTTCACCCAGACCCGGCCCTTCGAGGACGTCAACTTCTTCTCCGCGGTGTTCAATGAAGACGCCCAAGCCGTGAAAGCGGCGGTCAGTGAAAGAGCGGCCAAACGGCGTAAAAACCTGGATGATTTACCGCCGACCTTACTCGTGCCCGGCGGCCTGTCGAACCCGCTCGTCAATCAGCTAGGCATCGTTGTCGATGAAAAGACGACAAACATTTTGATCCTCCGTCCCGATGCAACGATCGCGGTTGTCCTGTCAGGCAGTTCATTAAAAGGCGGCGTTTTCCAGAACGTCATCGAGTGGCATGACGAAAAAGCCGTCGATGATGCCTTGGCACGTGGTGACTTGGAGGAGGCCAAACGCCTCGCCTTCGCTCACGCGCCGGTTGAGCAGGTCAAGCCGGAGGATGCGCCGAGGCACTGGAAGCCCAAAAAGCTGACCGTCCCGCACCTGCGCAGCCGAGCCAAGGTCTACATGGCCATGGAAGATTGGCAGGCCGCGTACGACGACATCCAAGAGGTGTACTTAGTGGTCAACAGCAAGGCCGGGCACCTGAGCATGCGGACCGATGAGCTAGACGCGACCGAGAAGCTCAAGGCCCTTATCGAGCGCAATCTGGAACGCCCCGCCTCGGCCCAATAAACCTGCGGATCAAAAAATTCCGCAGACCCTGACGGGTGCGGGATTGATTAAATGGGCCAGATTGAGTAACTCGACCAACAAAGCCAAGGCTCTATCCGATGAGTACGCCCAAGTCGCTGAACAACTCGCCAAGCTGCCGGACAACTGCCCCGTCCTGCCGTCGCCTGATCTGATCCGTGAGCGTACCGCAGCTGAGTTCGATCGCCTGGAGCATGTCGTGAGTTCTGCGACGGTGGAAGAATAGCGGGAACTGATCGCCTGCTACGTCCAAAAGATAAAGGCTGATCCGGACCCTCAATCGGTCGAGATCAGCCTGTATCCAACTCTCTTGAGTCAAAAAATAGAGTTGCCCAAACCCCCTTCGCAACCCTCGTGCCCGGCAAGTTGGTGCTCGCCGAGCGGCTTTGTCTCCAATAGTTACAGAAAACTGTCTCGGGTTATGACCCTTGGTCGGACCCCGAAAGAAATCGGGCCCGTCGAGAGGCAGTCGTGGCTGGGCGGGTTGTTGAACCATGACGAGCGGACAGTTATATGAAAGCAAGAGAAAACGGGTAGAGCACGACAATTCGGGCCGGGTCCAAAGGGTGGTCGGGAATCGGGGTGGTCGGGGTGAACCACTTCACGAGCGAACCAAGCTGATTTGATACGAACAAACCGCGGGAGATTGAGCGGGGAAATACCACTTTGAGGTAATACCCTAGAAGCTAATCATCTGTTACTATTTTGACGCAAAAAATGCAAGGCCAGCAGATCAGCCGCAAGAAGGATTAAGGAACTCAAGATGTTTTTACGCATTACCAAGACCAGTTGCACACTGGCATCCTTCCTCGCCTTCGCGCCGCTGGCTCACGCCGCCGTCACCGTTACCGTCGAGTCCAATGGTACCGATGTCACCTTTAACTCCACCGGCTCGATCGATCTGGGTCCCGGTGCGACACCCCTCTTAACCACTTCATTCAACGCGTTCGTCGAACCCAACTACTACGCTTTCCTCACCGGGCAGGCCGGCACCTTCGACCTCTACGCACCAAACAGCTTCTTCGGAGAGCCCATCGGACCGGGCACCGCAACCTTCAATGCCGACGCCGGCACAGGCCCGCTCTTCGGCGTGACGAGCGGCGGCGGAACGAATCCCGGCTTCTTCGTCCCCCAAGGCTACACCTCCGGCACCCCCATCACCTCCACCGCCACCTACCTGAACCAGACTTACGAGTCGATGGGCCTCGCACCAGGCAGTTACGAATACCGCTGGCAAAAGGGCACATCGACCAGTGCCGAAAGCGTCTTCGTCAATATCCTCCCCGAACCGGCGACCGGGCAGGTCTGGCAGATCGATTTCACCGGCACCGTCTCGCCCACCACCACCCTCAACACCGCCACAGGCGCACCCGCCACCGGCGACCCCGTCACGCTCACCGTCCTGGTCGATCCCGGCCGGCCCGACAGCGACTTCACCAACGACGACTCGGGCCTCTTCCGTGGCTCGATGCTCTCCGCCACCGTCACCACCGGCGACGTCACCTACCAGAGCGACGATTTTTACACCACAACGGACACCAACGAGGCCTCGATCCGAACGGAACTGACAGCCGACGTCGACCCCCTCTCCCGGATGCGCCTAGTCAGCCTCGACACGACCGGGCCGGTCGACACCGCCACCGGCTCGGACGGCAACCAACTGATTCTGGATCTGTTTAACCAAGACGAAAACGCACTTGGCGATCTCGACGAGTTCGCCGACCTGACCGAGCTCAACGCCTTCCTCGCCGGACTCCACGGTTCGTCCACCGGCTCGATCAGCTTCGCCGGCAGCAAGGTCAGTACACGCACCCTCACCTTCTCCATCGACTCGGCCAGCGCCACCCTTGTCCCCGAGCCGACCAGCCTCGCGCTGCTGGGCCTGGGCGGTCTGCTCGTCGCCCGGCGGCGTTGAAAGCCTGACCAACGACAAGCGGACGCACGACGCTCCGGCTTGATCTTGCCTGGCTTTCGTGGAGTGAAAACAAGCCAGGCACCTGACGCAACACAAAGACTTACCAAACCATGAAAACCTTCCTAATCAACAACGGAGAAAGAATGATGAATACCCTCACCCGCCTAGGCACAACCATGTTCGCCGCGATCACCATCGTTGCGGCCGCGACCACGGCAAACGCCGACATCCTTGATCAGGACAACCGCATCCCCATCGGCATTGGCGGCGGCGCGGTCGCAGAAGGCTTCGTCCTCGCACAAACCGTCACCGTCGGCCTTGACGGACAACTCTCACGCATCGGACTCCAGGTCAACGTCGCATCGGATGCCATCGAGAACCTCAATATTCGGCTCCTTGGTCTTAACGCCGGAGCGCCCGACACCTCCAACGTCCTCGCCACCGCCGCGCTTGTACCCTCCGATGTCCCCGTCGGGAACGCCAGTGGTACTATCCCTGTTACGTTCGTTGATTTCGCTGCCGACAATCTTGTCTTTAGCGTGGGCGACACATTCGCGATTGAACTGAGCTCCGACGCCGCCAACAACTCACCATTCAATGAGCGCTACCTCTGGTCCAGGGGCACAGCGTACAGTGGCGGGGTGCCATTCAGAAACGGCTCTGAACAAAACGGCAATGACTATAACTTCCAGACATTCGTCGTCCCCGAGCCAAGTAGCCTCGCGCTGCTGGGCTTTGGCGGCCTGTTCGTCGCCCGGCGGCGGCGATGAAGTCGATACGATGCAAGCAATATCGAGCTTCTAAGCCCCGCAGCGTCGCGGGGTTTTTACATTGCAACTCATCGCTGATTAGCAATATCTCTAGCAACAGTTCATCACCCTGATCAGATCACCAAAACGGGTCCGAGCGGGGCAAGCCGGCGGGCTGGGTTATCTCTCTTGGACAAACAGAGACACCGCCAGCGCGGGGTGGATTCGCAGAAACTTGCATGGAAAGCGAAAACGCCGCCGAGTGGTCTCGACGGCGTTTGGCGTTAACTGGTGGGCCGGTGTCGTTTGCAACCGGACCTAGAATAGCGGGGACAGGATTCGAACCTGTGACCTCCGGGTTATGAGCCCGACGAGCTACCAGACTGCTCTACCCCGCAACGAGTAGTGAACCGAAGATCGTATGGCTCTTGACCCTATATGTCAAGCTGCAAGCGGGGTTGTGGGTTGGCTGGGGGGAGATCGTATGATGGGGCTTGCAACTTTTTCACAAGCGAGGTTTGTCATGTTTCGATCGCACGGCTTAGTTGGGATTTTTTTGATCGCTGTATGTCTGGTTGGCTGTGGGCCGACGACGTTTGTGGTGGGTATCTCGCCGGGGGATCAGAAGATGATGGCGACCGTGGTTGAACCCGCCCAGACGCGGACGCGGGATCGCGTGGCGGTGATTGATGTGTCGGGGATGATCCTTAACGCTCGGATCCCCGGGCTGCTGAGTGAGGGCGAGAATCCGGTCAATATGTTTCACGAGCAGCTTCGGCATGCGGCGAAAGACAAATATGTCAAAGCGATTGTTTTGCGTTTGAATACCCCCGGTGGCGCGGTTGCGGCGAGTGACATGATGTACCGCGATCTATTGGACTTCAAAGAGACGACGGGCAAGCCGGTCGTGGTCGTGATGATGGATGTCGCGGCCAGCGGTGGCTACTACCTGGCATGCGCGGGGGACACCATCGTCGCGTACCCGAGCACGGTGACGGCGTCGATCGGCGTGATCTTCCAGACCGTCAGCTTGCAGCCCGCGCTGTCGAGTATCGGGATCCAAACCGAGGCGATCACGAGCGGGCCGAACAAGGACGCGGGCTCCCCGCTGAGTACGCTGACCGATGGGCACCGCGCGGTGTATCAGCAGATGGTCGATACGTTTTATGCCGACTTCACGGGGATCGTGCGTGCCGCTCGGCCGAATATCTCGGATGAGGATTTCAAGGAAGTCACCGATGGCCGAGTCGTCACGGGTCGGCGGGCCTACGAAGTGGGCCTGGTCGATGAACTAGGCGATCTTGATGACGGGTTTGCAAAGGCGAAAGAACTTGCCGGGCTCACCGATGCGTCGCTGATCCGTTATCACCGGCCGTTGTCGTACGTGGGTTCGCCCTATGCGAGTTCGGGCGAGCGCCAACCGCAGGCCAACTCGACGCAAGTGAATCTGTTGCAGCTCAACATGCCCGGCTCATTTGGCGAGTCCGCTTCGAGCAGCTTCTATTATGTCTGGCTGCCGGGTGTAAGGTAAGCTAGCGGTCGGCCGGATCGTCTTGAAGGACTTCATCCATTGGGCCTGGCCGACCCGTTCTGATTAAGGCGATGGCATATGCAGACGCTGGATATTGAATGCCCTTCTTGTAGCGAAATGCTTGAACTGGACGCGGGATTTGCCGGCGGTGTCTGTCGCTGTTCGAACTGTGGGACGTTGATGACGGTGCCCAGCGATGCGGGCAAAGCCGAGTCGCTGATCAAGCCGTCCAGCATCGCGTCGGTCGGTGCGGGCGGGGCGGGCTCGATGGGCGTGCCGGACCCCGGCCCACGACGCACGAGCCGAAGCAGCCCGTCCAAACGCAGCAAGGGTAAAAAGAGCAAGACGAAAAAGGGTCGGCCGATCAGCACCACGATCGAGGCGGGCGAATACAAGACGGCCAGCGGCAAGGTGATCAAGGTCGACGAGACGACGCGCGTGCCAATGGCCGAGAGCAAGAAGAAGCAGATCCGCATGGCGACAACGATCGTGTTCTTCTCGATCGTCGCGGCGGTCGTTGCGGTCGCGGTGATCGGCATCATCGCAATCATGGGCGGCCCCGGTGGGCCTGGCGGCGGCGTCGACGCCACATATGACCCGGCGGCGAACCCGTACACGCTTGAGTTCGCCAACGTCATGGGCCTGCCGGTTGATGGCACAACGGTCGTCGTGATCGAAGCGTCAGAGTACAGCGCCGAATGGATGAAACTGACTGGCGGCATGATCTCAGCGGGACTGAGTAAGGACGCAAAGGGCTCGGAAGTCGCACTCATCGGCGCGGGCAAGACGCCGGTCCTACTGGCCGGTGGTCCGCCGCGCAAGCTACCGCTGAACACCGGCGAACTGAATACATGGTTCGGCAAGCTGCCCACTGCGGGAGAGGCCAACATCGATGCGGCGATCAAATCGGCGTTGGAGTGGAAGCCCAAGACGCTGATCGTGGTCGTTGGGTATGCGGACACCACGAACATTGAATCTTGGGACGCGCTGGTCAAAGGCAAAGAAGGCTTGCAAGTCCACGCGGTCCACATCGGCAACAGCTCGCCGGAGTTGCAAGGCTGGATAGGCGAGCGCGGCGGCGAAGTCGTGGTGCTCTCGATGGACCAGATCGAATACTTGAAGAATGACGCGGCACAACCGGCAAGCGAATACGAGTAGGTTGCTCATAGGTGCGAAGCCGCAAGCGGCTAAAGTCACACCGACATCGCGTTGAGAATTCGGCCGTTGATCAGTATGTACAGCTCGTTCATAAACTTAGCCAGGAAGAAGTTGGCGATGATGATCGCGATGAAGCTGGCGACGAAGGCGTCGGTGGCTGCCTTGCCGACACCCGCGGCCCCGGGCTTGCAGTGAAAGCCTTTGTAGCAACTGATCAGCCCGATCAACAGGCCAAACGCCGTGGCCTTGACCAGCCCGGTGATCACATCAAACGTCGTGACAAAGTCTGATGAGAACTGCCAGTACGCGCCGGCGTCGACGTTGAACCCGACGACGACCACAAGCCAGCCACCGACAACGCCCATCAGATCGCTGGCGACCGTGAGGACCGGGACCATGATGACGCAGGCCAGGACGCGCGGCGCGACGAGATGCTTGACCGGGTCGGTGCCCATGACGCGCAGGGCGTCGAGTTGATCGGTGACGCGCATCGTGCCGATCTCCGCGCTGACCGCCCCACCGACTCGGCCGGCGATCATCACTGCGGCGAGCACCGGGCCGATCTGCTTGACGACCGAGAGATTGATGATCCCGCCGATGCGTGTCTCTTGTCCGATGTCCCTCATCTGATCGAACATCTCGATACCGAGCACCGCGCCGACGAACCCGCCGACGAGCATGACCACGGGGATCGACCGCGTGCCGACCTCATAGAGCTGTGGCACGAGCAAGCGCATCCGCCCAAACCCGACGCTGCGCGAGAACACCGCTCCAAGGCCGGTGAAGCAAAACCGCATAAAGCGGCCAAAGCCCTCGATCGTGTCGATCAGGCTCTGGCCGATTGCGGCAAATGGGGCAAGGAACATGATCGACACCGTACCGCAAAGGGCTGCTCATGGCGATCAGGTAAGGGTGACTGATGGGATTCGAACCCACGACCTCCGGGATCACAACCCGGCGCTCTAACCAACTGAGCTACAATCACCAACACACGGACTTGGCTGGTCCGAGCCACAAAAAGTAAGCCGACCTGACCTTTGTGTCAAACACCCGGGCCTAATCCGCCGCAGGGATTGACCCGCAAGCCCGGAAGATGCCGATGTTTGCCGTTAGAGGGGGCCGCGCTTAGACTTTACGATCCGATCAGACTAAGGGAACCGCCATGACCCGATTTGCCACAACCTGTCTTACCTTCGCCCTGCTGCTGAGCTTGGCCGGGTGCAGCTACGTCAAGACCCCTGCGGTCGCCTTCAATGACGACGGGGATTACCTGCCCCAAGACGTGGGCAAGGGCTTGGTGCGTTCGCCCAACCCGCTGATTCCGGATGTGCCGATGCCCGTGGGCTTTAAGGCCGTGGCCAGCCAGTGCTTCTGGAAGTACGACGGCAATGTCCGCCTGGTCCAGCACGTCTACCAAGGCCACGCCGAGCCGGGCGATGCGACGGAGTTTTATCAGCGCACCTTGCCGAGCAATAACTGGACGCTGTCTGACATTCAGGCCGTGGGTGACGCGACGGTGATGCGCTATACCAAGGGCCCCGAAGTGCTGAAGATCACCGCGAAAGACGGCTGGGCCGTCAGCACCATCACGATCAATATCGACTCGAAGTAACCCCAAGACCGCCGGCCATCCATCGGCCTGCGTGAGAGAAAGACCGACATGGATTCCGAACGCCGACACGAACTCGAAACCAACGACCTCCGCGAGTTCCTCGATAACTTCAAAGACTTCTGGGACAAGCACGGCAACCGCCTGCTCATCGGGCTGATCATCGTGCTCGGCGGCTGGCTGGGCTATGCGAAGTACAACCAGTGGCAGGCCGACAAGGCCGAGGCCGCCTACACCGAGTTGAATACCGCTGACTCGGCCCAAGCGTTCCGCACCCTTGCCGGTGAGCGAAGTGAAGTCCACGACGAAGCCATGCGCCGCGGCGGAGACACGGCCCTGGGCGACGCACGCTCCGCTTTAATTGCGGGCAAAACCGCTGATGAAGCACTGACCCAAGCGGGCTCGGCATACGACGCGCTGGTCAAGCGTGGCAAGACAACCGAGTACAAACTTGTCGGGCAAGAAGGCCTGGCCAAGGTCGCGCTGATGCGTGAGGAGTGGGACAAGGCCGCCAAGCACTACGAGCAGGTGATCGAGGTGGCTGGCGAATCGTTCCTGGTCCAGGCCGACCGTGCCAAGCGGGCGTTGGATCGGATCGACCGACTCAAGACCCCGATTGCCTTTGCTGAGCCAGAAGCCGCGCCGGTGGTGCCGCCGACCGAGGAAGGTTCGGAAGAACCAAAGGCTGAGCTACCGCTGCTGCCTGTGCCGCCAGTTGATAACGAATAAGACCGATCTACGATGACCGATTCGTCCCACCCCGAGTCTGCCGAGTCGCTGACTCGGGCGAAGCGCTATTTCGCCGAGTCGCTTGAAGACCTCGAAGAGGCCGGTGCTGAGCACATGGTCTGGACGATGTCCAAAGACTCGACGATGCGGCTGGACAAGTACGTCCAAGGCCGACTCAAAGGCATCTCACGCAGCCAGGTCCGAAAGCTCATCGACCTCGGCGCCGTCACCGTCAATAGCACTGCAGGCAAGCCCTCACAAAAGCTCAAAGGCGACGATATCGTTGAAGTCGTCGTTCCGCCCAAGCCGTCCCAAGACCTAATCCCCGAAGATATCCCGCTGGATATTTTGTACGAAGACGATGTCTTCATCGCGATTAATAAAGACGCAGGCATCATCGTCCACCCCGCCCGCTCGCGCCTCACCGGCACGATGATCAACGCGCTGGCCTACCACTTCGAGCACCATCCCGGCAACACCGTCGACCGGACAGTTAAGGCGCATGAAGCAAACGATAGCGAGGCTAAGCCGCGAAGCGGCGAAGCGTCTGAGACCAAACCCGCTCTCTCCTCCGTCGGCAAAGATGCCGCACGCCCCGGCGTCGTCCACCGCCTGGACATGAACACCACCGGCGTCATCCTCTTCGCCAAGCAAAACGAAGCGCACTGGCTGCTCGCCAAGCAATTTGAAGAGCGCACCAACACCAAGGCCTACCTCGCCGTGGTGCATGGCAACCCCGATCCTGTTGGCGTCATTGATCAACCCCTCGGCAAGCACCCCACCATCCGAGAAGGCAACGCCGTCCGCCACGACACGACCGGCAAGCACGCGCTGACGCTGTATCGAGTCCGTGAGCAATACGAAGGCTACGCGCTGGTCGAGTGCGAGATCAAGACCGGCCGAACCCACCAGATCCGCGTACACCTGCAATACATCGGCCACCCCATCGTCGGCGACATCATGTACGGCGGGGAGATCGTCGGGCCAAAAGAACTCGACGAACCGCCCTTCCCCGCCGGTGCCCGCCTCAATCTCAGCTACGCACGAGCCAAGGAAGATGGCAAAAAACTCGAGGCCCTCGCCATGCTGCGTGATGAGCAGGGCCAGGCCCACCCCGACGGCCCGATCATCATCGCCTGCCCCGCGCTGCACGCCGCGTACCTGAAGATCAGGCACCCGATGGATCAGCACGAGATGATCTTCACCGCCCCGCTGCACGAGCCGATGCGGACGCTGGTGCAGGAACTGCGTAAGCGGCCGAACACCAAGAGCCACAAGGCGACGGACGCGAACTGCTACATCGACCTGCGCTACGCGATGGCGGATTGAGTACGACACACTTTTCTGGAGCCGAAGTGGTTGCTGGTGTGCACAAAAAACCGCACGCTGACACAAGGCGGTGTCGTCGTGCGGTTTGAAGTGGCCAGACCCGGACTTGAACCGGGGACACCTGCATTTTCAATGCAGTGCTCTACCAACTGAGCTATCTGGCCGACGGACCGTTGGCTTGGCCTGGGTCGGATCGGAGAGTTTAGCAGACGGGGGCGGGGACGCAACTGGTCAGAGGCCTTGCGTGGCTGCGAATAGAGGGGCTCATTTTTGCAACGCTGCTATGGCGGGCGCGGGTGGGCGCTGCGATAATACAGGCATGAACTTGCTGACCACTATGCAGATCGCACTGGCTCAAGCCGCACCCGCTTCGCAGAATGCCCAAGGCACGGGCGACGACACGCAGTGGATGGTCTTTGCGATCCTCGCGTTTGGTGTGGCGATCACGCTGCTGGTGCTGGAGGCGTTTCTACCCTCTGGCGGGGTGCTCGGCCTGTTGGCGGGGTTCTGCGCGTTAGCGGGAATCGTGATGTTCTTTCAGTTCGACACGGTATGGGGGATGGCGTCGATGGCGATCGCGTTACTAGCGACGCCTTTCATCATCGGGGCGATGCTATGGGTCTGGCCCAACACGCCGATCGGTCGGGCGCTCACGCTGGAAGATGAACAGGAGCGTATCAACAAGAACGTCCACGGCAGCGAGCACGAAAACTCGATCCAGGTTGGCTTGGAAGGCAAAGCGTTGACAGAGTTGCGCCCGGTGGGTGCCTGTCGGCTTGGCGGGCAGCGGATCGACTGTATCTCCCATTCGGGAGTGATTGAGAAAGGCACAACGGTACGCGTGATTCGGGTCGAGGGGAACTCGATCAAAGTCAAGGCAGTTTGATCGATGTGGCGGGTCGCGTTTAGCTGCCCATGGCCTGGACGCGCTTCGGGGCGGGGAGCATCTTGGTGATGCGGACGCCGAAGTTCTCGCCGACCTTGATGGCTTCGCCGGTGCCGACGTGCTTGTTGTTGATCAGGATTTCCAAAGGCTCGTCCGAGGACTTGTTGAGTTCGACGATGGAGCCTGGCCCAAAGCCAAGCACTGTATCGAGCGAGATTCGCCGGGACCCCACGGTGACGATGAGGGGCACTTTGAGCTGTAAGATCGTGTCGAGGTCAGTGGCCATGCTGACGTTATCGGCGCGCGGGGTTGGATGGCGTTAAGAAGCTTGCTAAGCCGCGAGCGGCTGTTGATTCTACCGCACGAAAGCGGCCTCAGCGACATCCACGGCCTTGGCTAAAGCGGCCGCCTTGTTCACCGTCTCTTCGTGCTCAAGCTGCGGGTCCGAGTCCGCGACGATCCCGGCACCGGCCTGGATATCCACTACCCAGCCCCCCTGCTCGCCGGGCATCACCACCATCGTCCGCAATGCGATGGCCATATCCATATTCCCCGCCAGGTCCGCGTACCCCACCGCCCCAGCGTAAGGCCCACGCTTCACCGGCTCAAGCTCATCAATAATCTGCATCGCCCGCACCTTCGGCGCACCGCTCACCGTGCCCACCGGCAAGGTATGACGCAGCGCATCCCAGCACGACATCCCCGCCTGCAGCGTCCCGGTAACGGTCGAGCTCAGGTGCATCACATGGCTGTACTTTTCAACGATCAACACCTCCGGCAACTCGATCGAGCCCGGCTGAGCCACCCGCCCCACATCGTTGCGCCCCAAATCCACCAGCATCACGTGCTCGGCAACATCCTTGGGGTCGCTGCGCAGTTCGGCTTCCAGTGCGGCGTCCTGCTCTTCGGTCGATCCTCGCTTGCGCGTCCCGGCTAATGGGCGGTTGACCACCTGCCCGTTCTTGACTCGGCACAAGATCTCCGGACTCGACGCGACCAGCACCCCGCCATCGATCTGCAGATAGAACATGTACGGCGACGGGTTGATCACGCGCAGCGCACGATAAATATCAAACGGGTCGGCCTTGGTCTCCACGCGGAACCGCTGGCTGGGCACGACCTGAAAAATATCGCCCGCAGCGATGTATTCCTTGGCTTTGAGCACGGCCTGCTGATAGCCGCCCTCGCCCATGCTCGACTGACTCAGCACGCGCGGCGGCGAAGCGAGATCGATGTGCCCCGGGGCTAATGCACTATCCGCAGAAGACGTCGCCGCTGGCGGTGTCGTCAAGCGCTTCACTAGCATATCGAGCTTCGCGTTCGCATCGGCATACTTAACGCCAACATCATCGCCCGGCGAGACCTTCGCATGCGTGATCACCAGGACACACTTCTGCACATGATCAAACGCGACCACGTCGTGATAAAGCTGCATATGCAGATCGGGCAACCCGCGATCGTCTTGCGGCGGGTTGGGCAGTTGATCGCCTTCGAGGTAACGCACGGCGTCATAGCCCGCGTGGCCGACCCAGCCGCCCGTGAAGTCGGGCAGGCCCGGGACACTGACCAGCTCGACGTCGTCGGTGAGCCTGTGCATTTCGCCCAGTGGATCATCGCTGGTGTAGGCCTTGCTGTTGCTTGCGTCGTTGTGATCGCGGAGTTGGAGGTCGTTGCCGTGAGCGATGACTTCGAGGATGGGCTGGGCGCCGAGGAAGCTGTATCGCGCGGCGCGGTCGCCGCCTTCGACGGATTCGAGCAGGAAGCTCGGGGC
>JARFRI010000255.1 GCA_029287335.1 Phycisphaera sp.
GATTATCTATGGATTGCCGATTGGTGGCACTGCTGTCGGAACGGGCATTAATGCACATCCTGAATTTGCAGGCAAAGTTGCTGACGCTTTATTTGCGAGATTTAATTCAAACACTTTACTGAAGTTTTCTGAGGCGTCTGATCATCCTTCTGCTCAAGCGGCGAAAGACGCATTTGTGTCGGCCCACGGCCACCTCAAAACCATCGCCGTCTCCCTCTCCAAGATCGCCAACGACATCCGTCACCTCGGCTCAGGCCCGCGCTGCGGGATCGGCGAACTCATCCTCCCCGCGATCCAGCCCGGGTCGTCCATCATGCCCGGCAAGGTCAACCCCGTCATCTGTGAATCTGTCATGCAGGTCGCCTGCCGGGTCATTGGCAACGACGCGACCGTCACCATGGCCGGCATGGGCGGGGTCGGCTCGATCTTCGAACTCAACGTCGCCATGCCCGTGATGATCGACGCGTTCCTCGAATCTGTGTCGCTGCTGTCCAACGTCTGCAACGTCTTCGTGGATAAACTGCTCGTTGGCTTGGAGGTCGATGAGAAGCGCTGCGCAGAGCTTCTTGAAGCGTCGCTCATGACGATCACCGCCTTGGCCCCCGAGGTCGGCTACGACAAGTGCAGTGCGCTCGCCAAGCAGGCCCACAAAGAAGGCAAGACCATCAAAGAACTCGTCGGCGAACTCGAGTTGATGCCCCCCGAGCGCCTCGCCGAACTGATGGACTACGACGCGATGACCCGGCCCGGCTGAGGATGGCATAAAGCTCCAGGCGGAAGCCAGGAGCAACAACTTGATTCGCGGGTGTAATGTCTATTCATACGGATCCCGTTTTGAATCTGCGCACTGCGATGATTCGATGGTGCCGAGCCTTGACCACGGCACCGAACGCGCAAATTCAAAACGTGATCCGTATCACATCAGAGCAACTGGCTAAATTTCTGGCAGTGCCTTGGCTCTCTCTCCCTGAGGGAGTGGGAGCCAAGGCAAATCCGGCCAGCAATCATGCAAGCTGCTCTAGTGGGTTGCTCCTAGCTTCCGCCTGGAGCTTTGGGATGCAGTGCGCTACATCAATCGGCGATAGTAACGCGATAGCGGGGGCGATCCTTGAGTAATCGATACAGCCCGACCTTCTCGACCTGGCGAAGGGTAGTTTTTCGTGTCCACGACTGGCGTGAGGCGCGGTTGAATGGGTTACTACACCTGTCCAACGCGGCACGGCAACTAACGCCGACCACCACGCGGGACCGAGGCCAACAGCATCTGGGAAACCGGATGCGGCCGCGACAACTCCACCCTGGATCGGGTCTCGTTCGGCTGCCTCCCCGGACGAGGCCTTTTTTCTCTTGGCGTAGCGGGACGCGCGCAGAACGCTCACACATACGTGATGTGATTCGCACGGGACGCTGCGCGTCACCCGCTAAACAAAAAACGGATGCCGCTAAGCATCCGTTTCATGAAGTGCAGTTGAATGCTTCCGAGGTCAGGCCGAAGGTTCTGCCTTGGTGGTTGATTCGGCATGAGTCTCGACGGTGGTCGTGTTGCCCGCTTCGGGTTCGATGTTCTTCTTGCTCTTTTCTTGGACGGCGGCTTCGACTTCTTCATCGATGCCGGCCAGGCCCTTCTTGAATTCGACGATGCCCTTGCCGATGGATCGGCCGACTTCGGGCAGTCGCTTGCCAAAGATGAGCAGGCCGATGACGCCGAGGATCAGGAGTTCTTGCCAGCCTGGCATGCCGAAGGCGAGTGTGTTCAATGTTGTCATGCTGCACCTCCAGCGGTGGCGGGGGTTTCAACTTCGGTGGTGTGGACGGTGTCGGGTTCGACCTGCTTGCTCTTTTCAGAGACCGCAGCTTCGACTTCCTCATCGATGCCAGCCAAGCCCTTCTTGAACTCGACGATGCTTTTGCCGACGGAACGTCCGACTTCAGGCAGTCGTTTGCCGAAGATCAGGATGCCGATGACAGCGAGGATTAGTAGCTCTTGCCAGCCGATGGGGCCCATATCAAGTCTCCCGTAGTGGGACGTGTGTTAAATAAACGGTCTATCGAGTCCTATTATTGCAGATAGACGCATGCCCGGCTAGTCCGGTTACGGCGAATCCGTATTGATTCTATCCCGCCAATGCGGTTTTAGCGGGAAATAGGGGCGGCAGGATTCGAACCTGCGACCAAGGGATTATGAGTCCCGTGCTCTAACCACTGAGCTACGCCCCCAGTGGGGTTTTGATTCTAGCGTTGGGGGCGGGGTGGTGCAGGTCGCGGTCAGGCCGCAGGCGAAGGCTTATCATCGGGGGATGTCTGAAACGAATCTGCCGAAGGTCCCTGTGACGCTGACCCGTGAACAAGCTCGTGAGGTTGATCGCCTGGCCATGGATCGGCTGGGTATCCCCGGCGTCGTGCTCATGGAGAACGCGGGGGTCAATGCGACCGATGTGGCGACGGGCATGCTCGAGGCGATCGAGGGCAACAAGGTCGCCATCGTCTGCGGTGGCGGCAACAACGGCGGGGACGGCTACGTGATTGCTCGGCACCTCACCAACGCCGGTCGCAAGGTCGTGGTCTATAACGCCAGTGACCCGTCGCAGCTCTCTGGCGACGCGGCATTGAATTACGGCATCTGTCTGCGCATGGGCGTCAAGATGATGCGGTGCGACGATGAACTGTCGTTGGCCGAGCAGTCGCCGCATTGGAAAGCCGCTGACCTGCTTATTGATGCGGTGCTTGGCACGGGCTTTGATGCCTCGCGCGGGCTCAAGGGTCATGCGGCCGCGGTGATCGATGCGATCAATCAGGCGGGTGATGCGCGGCCGCGTGGTAGTCATGTTCCGGGGGCTGGCCCGTTGGTTCTAGCGATCGATGTGCCTTCGGGGTTGGATTGTGACACGGGCGAGGCGGCGGCGTCGACGGTGCGGTCCGACGCGACGGTGACATTCGTGGCGCGCAAGCTGGGGTTCGATGTCGATGCCTCGCAGCAGCACACCGGCGAGGTGTTTGTCGTGGGGATCGGGGTGCCGCCGGCATTGGTGGATGAGGTGCGTGGTGCTTGATCTGATTATGAGTGGTATTCTTGTCGTGTCACTCATTCAGGAGACGCACGATGCCGGACAACGTCCATTTAATTGATCACCCGCTGGTGGGTCATTTGCAGACGGAGATGCGTAGCCTGGATACGCCGACGGATCGGTTCCGCACGATCGCGGAGAAGCTGGGCGCGCTATTGGCGTATGAGGCGTTGCGTAGTGCGCCGAGCAAGCCGCACACGGTGAACACGCCGATCGAGCCTTATGAGGGTGTGCAGTTGGATGGGCCGGTGACGGTGGTCCCGATCCTGCGTGCGGGGATGGGCCCGGCGGCGGGGATGGCGACGCTGATCCCCGGGTCACAGGTCGGGCACATCGGGATGTTCCGCGATGAGAAGTCGCTCAAGCCGGTGAGCTACTACGTCAAGCTGCCTGCGGACATCGCCAAGGGGCCGGTGCTCCTGGTCGACCCGATGCTCGCGACAGGGGGCAGTGCGTCGGCTGCGGTACATGTGCTCAAGCAAAAGGGTTGCAAGGACATCCGCTTTACCTGTCTACTTGCGGCGCCGGAAGGGATCGAGCGGTTCACTGCGGATCACCCCGATGTACCTATCACGACTTGTGCGATCGATCGCCAGCTCAATGAGAAGGGCTATATCGTCCCTGGCTTGGGCGATGCGGGCGATCGGATCTACGGCACGGTCGAGTAGAACAACAGCCCCATAACTCTTTTTTACCGCCGCTTGGATTTGTGTATCCAAGTTGGACGTTAATACGCGCGCTTGATCAAACGATACGACCCTCATCACCGGGGTTTTACCCCCAAATGGGAACAGTCGTATGAACACGCGTAACACATCGGTACTTAATCTTCCACTGGCTCAGGGCCTGGTCACCGCAGCGATCCTCTTGATCGCGGTGCTCTTGCTCAGTGCCTGCTCCTCGACCAAGGGTCACGGCAAGGCCGCTGGCTTTGAACCCGTCTGGGAGAAGCTCGTTGTCGAGGTTGCTGCCTTCGATGGCAAGCAGCCCGCGGGCATCGCCGTCTCCAAGACCGGCCGGGTCTTCGTGACCTTCCCATGGTGGAGCGATCGGCCCGAGGCCTCTGTCGCGGAACTGCTCCCCGATGGCACGCTCGCAGCCTACCCCTCGCCTTACTGGAACGATTGGGACGGCAGGTCCGGCCCATCGGCGCTGCGTGGCTACGTCAGCGCACAGGCGATGTACGTCGACAAGAACGACTTCCTCTGGATCCTCGATGCCGGTAACCCCGGCGTCGATGGGCGCGTCGTCACCGCCGGCCCCAAGCTCTTTAAGATCGACCTCAGCGACGACAGCATCGCACAGGTTTTCTACTTCGACCACAAGCGTGACTTCACCCGCACCAGCCAACTCAGCGACTTCCGTGTCGATGACGAACGCCAAACCGCCTACATCGCCGACGCAACGCGCGGCACGATCTACGTCGTCGATCTCAAGACCCGGCAGACCCACCACGTCCTGCTCGGCGACCCTTCGACGACCGCAGACGCTGGCGTGATTGCACGTGTCGGCTCCAATGAGTGGCGCAACTTCGCTGGCGTCGCGCCGCAGGTCAATGTCTCGGGCATTGAGCTATCGGCCGATGGTGATTGGCTGTACTACCACACCATGTCGGGCCGACGGATCTACCGCGTGCCGACCAACGTTCTGCGTGATACCGGTACGAGTGAAGCGGTCCGCTCCGCTTCGATCCAAGACCTTGGCCCGACCGGCTCGGTGATCGATGGCATGTGGCTGGATCAGGATGACAACCTCTACCTCGCCGCTATTGAGCGCGACGCGATCATCGTCCGTCGGCCAAGCGGCGCGATTGAAACCTTCGTCGCCGACCCACGCCTGAAGTGGCCAGACTCGTTGGCCATGGGCCCGGATGGTTACCTGTACTTCACGACCTCGATGAAGCACCTGCACCAGCCGTATCGTTTGATCGATCAGGTCGACGACCCGTACTTTGTGATGAAGGCCTCGCCTGACCTGGTCGCCCGTGCGAACGTGACGCGCCAGATCGCGGACGAGAAGCAGCGAGAAGCTGCTTGGTACGCTGGCAAAGCCGGCGAAGCAGAGCGACTGGCCAAGATCGCTGCCGAGCAAGCCGAGCGTGAACGCCTCGCCGCTCAAGCCCGTGCCGACATGGCACGAGCAGCGGATCAGGATGCGCAGGCTTCTGCTGACCAACTGGAACTGACGATCGTTAAGACCGAAGAAGCTGCCGAAGCACAGGCTATGGCAGCAGATCAGGCCCTTGAGTTGGCGAACCTCGCGACGAAGCAGGCCACCCGTGCCGAGGTCGCTGCGGAGCAGGCACGTCAAGCTGCTGAGATTGCTCGGCGACTTGCAAAGGTCGCGGCCCAAAAAGCCGAGGCGACGCGCTTGGCACAGGCACAGGCCGAAGAGGGTGCCGCGAATGCGGAGCTCGCCAAGCGTGAGCACGAACAGGCGCTGGCTGACGCCAAGGCCGCAGCCGAGGCCGCCGCACGAGCCGACGCCCTGGCCAAGTCGCTGCATGAAGAAGCAATGCGAGCTAGCGAGTTGGCCAAGCAGGCCGAAGCGATCGCCGCGCGTGAACGCCTCGCCGCACAGCAGATGCGTGATCGGGCGATGGATGCCCGTGGTGCCGCGGCACTGGCCGAACGGATCGCAACGGACGCCGAGTTCGCTGAGATCAATCGTGATCCAAACCCGATCACCGGCACCGCAGATGTCCCGACGACAACGGACTAAGCGAGTCATTGAATACTGAAACAGAGGAATCGCCGTCCCGCCTTGTGCGGGACGGCGTTTTTCATTGCACGGGCGAGAGGGTTATCATCGCCGGTATGAGTGAGCCGACATCCGAGAAACGACCCGACCGCGTGACGCTCCCGCTGCGTGTCCGCTACGCCGAGTGCGACCCGATGCAGATCGCCCACCACGCGTCGTACCCGGTGTGGATGGAGATCGGCCGAACCGAGTTGCTACGGGCCCAGGGTGCCAACTACCGCGACTGCGAGGCCAGCGGCGTCTTTTTCGCGGTCGCACGCATGAACATCCGCTACAAGAAGCCCGCGCGATATGACGATGAACTGGAGCTACTCGTCGTCGGCCTGCCTTGCGCGGGCGTCAAGGTCGAGCATC
>JARFRI010000316.1 GCA_029287335.1 Phycisphaera sp.
TGTGTATAAGAGACAGGGCCAAAACCGCCTGATTTGATAACACCCTGACCCCACGCCCGGACGAACCGGAGCAAGCACCATGAACCTCAACCCCAACCAAACCGACCTGCCCCAAGACGCCGGCCCGATCGACGAAGCGCTGCTTGATGAAGCGCTGTCCGAGCCGACACCTGCCGAGCTTGAGGCGAAGATCCTTGAGTTGACGGACCCGCAGATGCTCTCGCTATTGGATGAAGCCTTGGCGCCCGAAGCGGTGCCCGATGGGCTGACGCAGCGCATCCTCGCCGCGACGACCCCTGCCGACGCACACGCCGAATCGCCCGCCGTCTTGGCACGCATCGGCCCGGCCACGTTCCGCTATGCCGCGGCCGCGGCGATCGCCTTGGCCGTCGGGCTTGGCGTGTGGTTCGCAAATCAAGACCCCAGCGTCAACGATGCGCCGATCGCGAATGTGATCGACACGCCCGATACGACCACCGATGACACGCTGCCCGATTGGCTGACCGATGACCAGTTCGCGTCCAACGATGCCTACTTCCAGGACGCGACCGATGCGCTCGAAGACGCGGCCGGCAGCCTCGAGGACGTCACGATCACCCGCGACACGCTCTGGGCGGAATTGGATGCTTACGAGCAGTTCCTCAATGACTTCGAGTCCTGAGACAAGTTAGACCGACCCCATGAACAAGTTCATCACCATCCTGACGCTGCTCGCCCTGGCCCTGCCGGTCAGCACGTTTGCCCAGCCCGAAGAACGACCGGGCGCCCGACCCGAGCGTGAACGTGAATCCCAACGCGAGCGCGGCGAACGAGGCGACCGACCCGAAGGTGATCGTCAACGCCCCGGCGATCGAGAAGGTGACCGCGGGGACTGGCGAAGCAAGCGCGAGCCTATCACCGTCGAACAACTGGACCAAGCCATCGCCACTCTCCGCGAGATGCATGGCGACGCCGACCCGTCCTGGCTCCAAGAAATCGAAACGTTGGCCAAGCGAGACCCCGAAAAAGCCGCAAAGCGCCTGTCAAACCTGCCGCGCATGCTGGACATGATGCACGCGCGCAAGCACAAGCCCGAAGAGTTCGAGCTACACATCAAACAGTCCCGGCTGATGCGCGAGTTGTTCCCAAAGATGCGTGAGCTCAGACAAGCGCAAAAGAACGAAGACCAGGGCAAGATCGATGAGCTAAAGCCACAGGTCCGCGAAAGTATCAAGCAGCTCTTCCAAGTCCGATTGAAATTCAAGGAACTGGAGATCAAGGAGATCCGTGAGAAGCTTGCGTCTGCTGAGAAAGAGTTGGCGGATATCGAAGCCGATAGCGAAGCGCTGATCGATGAAAAGTTGCAAGATATCTTGAGCGGACGAGGCCACCGCGGCCCCCGTGAAGATGGCGAACGACGCGAGCGCGAAGAGCGTCGGCCCAAGCCCGATCGCGATGAACCCAACGAGTAGGGCTTCAAACCCCTACACGTTAAGACAAATCATTCCTTTTCCAGCAGTTCAATCATCCCCTTGCCAAACGCCTGCCCAACGTTGAGGTACACCTCACCGTTCTGGTGGTAGTGGAAGTCCTGGCTCCTGGGTGATTCATCGGCCGACTTCCAAAAACCCCGCGTCTCAACGGTCTTGACGTTTTTCTCAAACGGGTTCCGTTCGCTGTCCACGGCCAGTTGCGCCTCAGCGATTTCTTTGAACTCGTCGCTCATACCATCGAACCCCCCGAAGCCGACGGTACCCACGACAAACGGGGCATTGGGCGCGCTGAACTCGCTGCGGAGCGTCTTGATCAGTTGCACGAGGTTCTTCTGATAGTTGGCCCGATGCACAGGGTTGCCAGAGTCCTTGTGGCCCTGCCACCAGACAAAGCCGGCAATCTCGTAGCCCCGGCCCTCCCACATCGGGAAGTTCTTATCAAAGCTCGCCAGCACGTCCTTGGCCGCATTGAAGCAGTCGTCGTACTGCTTGCCCGCGTACCAGTTGTGCGTGGGTTCCTCAGGCTCGGTGCCCTTGACCCACATCAAGTGACGATCTTTATAGCCCGCAAAGTAGTGCGGCTTGACTTCACCCTCGCGCGTCTTGGCATCGGCTTCGAAACGCTCGCTGCCCGGCGGCAAAAAATCCCACGCCAGTGACCGGTTGCCTTGGCTTGCCTTGATGATCAGCACGGGCTCGTCGTGGTAGTCACCCAACGCCCAGCCGAAGCCGAGCTCCGGGCCGACGTTGCCCTTGCCCGCGCCGCATCCAACGCTCAGCCACTTATCCGCTGTCGCGGTGACGACGCCCTTGTACCAGACGTCATCGCGCTCGGCCCAGGTGCCTTCCTTATCCAGCAACTCCTGATACTTGCCCTGTTGTTTGACGACCGTGGACAGCGTCCCGGGGAAGTCGGTTCGCGAATACCAGCCCAGGCCGTTCGCCCCGTTGGTGAGGTAGGTGATCTTGAATTCGACCGCCTTGTCTGCTTCGAGCTCAATCAGCGTACGCTTCGCGTTCTTCTGGCCCGGCTCCTTGCGGTGCACTTCTTTGCCGTCAACGAGCATGATGCAGTGTTCCGAGTCGCCGTAGCCCGGCCGGAACTCATACGTGCCGGTATCTTTCATCGTGACGGTGCCGCGGACGATCTGTGTCCCGCCGCCGGGGTAGGGTGTGGGCTTCACGCCGCCGAAGCTTTCGAGCTTGACTGTCTGTGTCGGCTCGAGGTTGTCGTAGTTTTTCGCCGCGTCATATTCACCGGGATAAACCGAAAGGACCGGATCGGAAAACTCATTGCCCCATCGTGAGCCCCCGGCTTGAACCTGGCCGATCCCAACCATGTTGGACTGGCCCGACAGGATGTAGACCTTGACGGGCTTCTCGTCGGCCTGAGCAGGTCCGACCAAGCAAAAGGCGATCAGTAACACGGCAAGCAGGCCGTACGTTAAGAGGTGTTTGTCCTTCATGGCTTCATTCTAATGCAGACCGTGTACCAGAACACCATGTTTGCAGTCCATTATGATGAACATACATTGAAATGGATGAAGGCAAAACGATGAAGAAAAAACCGATTGCGGTGCTGGCCGTTGTGACGCTTCTGGTACTGGCCAGTTGGGGATTGGCGGGGCAAGACGAGCTTCAATTTGAACGATACGAGCTTGGTGAGCATCACGCCTTCCTCCTTGCACCAAGCGAGTCAGCCAAGACCGAGCACGGCAAGCCTTGGGTCTGGTACGCGCCAACCTTTCACCAAAAACTGCCCAGCCCGCGCGACGAGGGCTGGATGATTCAACGCCTTCACGCCAAGGGCATCGCGGTCGCCGGGATCGACGTTGGCGAGTCGTACGGAAGCCCCACCGGCCGAGCCGTCTTCCAACAACTCTACGAGCACATGGTCGCCAAAGGCTACTCCACCAAGCCCGTCCTGCTCGCACGCAGCCGAGGCGGGCTGATGCTCTACAACTGGGCGGCCGAGCACCCCGACTGCGTGGCCGGCGTCGCGGGCATCTACCCCGTCTGCAATCTTGAAAGCTACCCGGGCCTAAAGAAAGCCGCGCCGGCCTACGAGATGACACCAGACGAACTCAAAGAAAACCTCGCCAAGCACAATCCCATCGACCGCCTCGCACCACTAGCAAAAGCAAAAGTCCCCATCTACCACCTCCATGGCGACAAGGACGGCCTGGTCCCGAACCATAAAAACTCGGCGATCCTCGCAGAGCGATACAAAGCCCTCGACGGCACCGTCACCATCGAAATCATCCCGGGCGGGGGACACGACACCAAGCGCCACTGGTTTGAGTCGCAAACGCTCACCGATTTCATGATCGAACAAGCACTGCGTTAATCGGCTGCTCTAATTCGCGTCCGGGTACTTCTTAGCCAAGCGCTGCCAGTACGGTGCCCAGAGCTTGTCGAAAAAATCCAGCCCCGCCTCGCGGATGTTCGGCAGCGTCTTGATCTCCGGTGCGGTGGACGGGTCGTAGCCTTTGAGGTGGCCTTCCTCCAGACGAAGCTTCGGCGAGCTGAACCGCCAGTCGCTATCGCCAAGCACATCGCTAAGCAGCGCCGCACCGACGGGGTCGTAGGCCTTGAGCTGCTTGCGCGTGTGGATGTGGTTGTGGTCGTGGTCCATCGTGCGGTTGGTGTCGTACCAGACCTGAAAAATCTCCGCGAAGTATTCGGCCCGATTTTTAATCGCG
>JARFRI010000388.1 GCA_029287335.1 Phycisphaera sp.
AGTCCGTGAGCGGGCCATCGAGCGCTTCGGAGACGAGGCGGTTTATCGCCGATACATGGCGGTGATGGAATCAAAAATCCAATCGCTACAATAAAATTTCCCAAATCGCTCGGTTGATTAAAGCGACAACGATCAAAACGGGCTGTGCGTTGCGGCGGGCTCACGGTCGTACTCAGTGGGCAGCGCGATGGTGAAGGTCGTGCCCTGCTTGGGCTTGGACTGCACGCTGATCTCCCCGCCATGCTCTTGGACGATCTTGCGGGTGACAACCAGTCCCAGACCCGTGCCGCCGTAGCCCTTGGTCGAGCGGAACGGCTGGAACAGGTCGCGTTGCGTCGCACGGTTCATCCCAATGCCGTTGTCCGTCACGATAATCTGCACACTCTGGTCAAGCTCATCAAACCGACAAGCCAGCGTCACCACCCCCGTGTCAGGCTCACAGGCATCCAGCGCGTTCTGCACCAGGTTCAACACCGCCTGATGGATCCCCGACAACTCGATCGGTACCGGCGGCAGGTCCGGCTCAACATCCGTGATCAACGCCACACCCTTCGCGTCGAACTGACTCTGCACCAGCCCTGCCAAGTCCTTGAACATCGGCATCAGGTGCTCCATCGATAGCTCCGGCTGACGCTGCTTACTGAACTGCAACATGTTCAGCGTCAACTGATAGATCTTTTCCTGATTGCGACGGACGATGTCCCAGCCCTTGACCATGACTTCCAAAGACTTCTTACGAAGGCCAAGCTCGACCACAACTGACCCGCCACGCATCCCCTGCAGGATATTCTTGATCGAGTGCGATAGTGATGCGACCGCGCTGCCGACCGCGGCGAGCCGTTCTTCCTGCATGCGCTGCTCAAGCAGGCGCGCGTTATCCATAGCCAAGCCCGTCTGCACGCCGATCGCTGCGAGCAGGGAGAGTTGGTCTTCGGTGAAGGTGTAGTTGGCCAGTTGCGAATCGACTTGGATCACGCCGTAGACGTGGTCTTTGTGCTTGATGGGCACGCACATTGCCGAGCGGATGCCGTAGGCTTGGATCGAGTCGCCGGAGGTGAATCGCGTGTCGTTCATCGCGTTGGATGAGAGAACCGCGACGCCACGCTCCATGACGTACTGCACGATCGTTCGGCTGATCGTTGCCTTGCGATTGGGGTCGGGCAGCTTGTCCGGTTCTTCACGGAAGCGCATCACCGCTGGATCGGGGTCGTCTACCACGCTCTCACAGATCAGCACGAAGCCGCGGTCGGCCGCGAAGTACTCGAAAACGACGTCCATCATCTTCTCGAGCATCGTCTGCTTATCCGTCACCGATCCAATCAGTGCGACAAGCTGATAAATGATCTGTAGTTGGAACTCGGCGGCCTGCGAAGGCTCGGGCGAGGACATGATCATCGACTCTTCGTTGGCATCGACGATGTGCTCGACCGCGACATCGATCTCGCTGGACGGCGCGAGCCTGAGCCGATTGGCAAAGGGGTTGGGCGCGTTTTCGCCATAGATCACGAGCGTGTTGCCGGTGCGGACCTGGTCGCCGAGCTTGAGCTTGCGGCGTTCGGTGACGCGCACGCCATTGACGAACGTGCCGTTGGATGATTGCAGGTCGCGGATATACCAGGTGCCATCGCCCTCGGGCGTCAGCTCGGCGTGTCGGCGCGAGATCGTCTGATCCGACAGCACGATCGCCTCAGACGATCGGCCGATGAGCTGCGGCTCGGTGTCCGGCAGCGCGATCCGCATGCCTTTGTCCGGACCCTGGATGACGTTTAAGACGAGCAGTGGACTGCACTCCGTTTAGTAATGACCAATGTCCAAGCCTAAATGACCAATGTCAAGGCACTCGGGTTCGGTCATTGGACATTTAGGCTTGGGGCTTCGGTCATTGTGCAAGCCGTTCTTTCCATGCCTTGAGCTGTGCTTCAAAGCCCGACACGCCCGCGTTGCCGGCGGACTGGTAGCGCTTCACCACGTTCTCGGGGCCGAGCCAATCATAGACGTCCTCGCCAACCGCCTCAGCCGCTTTGTATTCCTTGCAGACCGCGTTAAAGTCTTCGACGCGCAGTGCCTTGAGCATGCCCAGAGCGCGCTCTTCGCACAGGCCGACCATTCGACCGACGATCTGGTGGCTGGTGCGGAAGGGCACGCCCTTGGTCACGAGGTACTCGGCCAGGCTCGTCGCATCGAGGTAGCCCTTGTCCAGGCCACGCTTGATGTTCGCTTCGTTAAACGTCGTGGTCCGCACGATCCCTGCGGCCATGTCCAGGCAGTCGCACACCGCGTCGTAGGCAGCGAAGAGGTGCCGCTTGTCTTCTTGCAGGTCGCGGTTGTAGCCGATGGTCAGGCCCTTGCACATGGTGAGCAGCGCGACGAGCGAGCCATAGACCTGCCCGGTCTTGCCACGGATGAGCTCGAGCATGTCCGGGTTCTGCTTCTGCGGCATCATGGATGAGCCGGTCGTGTAGGTGTTGGCCAGCGTGATGAACTTGAACTCGGTCGTCGCGTAGATGATCCACTGCTCGGCCCAGCGGGAGAGCCACATGGAGGTCATGGTCAGCGCGTAGCAGAAGTCGAGGGCGGCGTCGCGCGAGGCGGTTGATTCAATCGAGTTTTGCGTGATTCCACGGAATTGATCTAGTCCAACTTGTCGTGCGACTTCCTTTCTGTCTAAAGGCAAACTAGACCCGGCAATCGCGCCCGATCCCAAAGGGGAATCTTCGTGCAAAAAGATGTCGTATCGAATCTGGCAATCTTCGATTGCCGTCATCCAAGCACATGCCTCACCACCGAAGACGATAGGTTGAGCACGCTGGAGGTGTGTATAGCTTGGCATGACGACATGCCCGTATTCAGTTGCAATTTTGTAAAACGATTTCAGGACATTTACGTGCTTACGTTGAATATCAACTACAGCTTGCTTAATCCAGAGCTTCAAATCCAGCGCCACCTGATCGTTCCTACTCCGCCCGGTGTGCAGCTTCCGCCCCGCGTCCCCGGCCTTCTCGATCAGCGCAGCCTCCACGCACATGTGGACGTCTTCGAGTTCGACCTTCCAGCCGGGCCAGGCGTCGCCCTGTTCGGTGATCTCGGCTTCGATCTCGTCCAGGCCCTTGTTGATCGCGCTCAGGTCGTCCTCGGTGATCAGGTCGACCTTGCACAGCATCGCGGCATGAGCCTTGGACCCGCGGATGTCGTGGGTGTACAGGCGTTTGTCGTAGTCCAGCGACGAGACAAAGCGGGCGGCGAGGGGGTCGGCCTCGCTGCCGGTGGATTTTGCGTGTTCCCAGGGTTTGCTTGATGAAGTCATAGCAAGACAGTTTAGCGGGGCCAGGCGGGATCGCTCTAGTCGCCTGTGACAGCGGCAGCATGGCCCGAATCCAAACTTCACCCATACAAAAGGGGCAGCGCCCGGAAGCGCTGCCCCGTCTAAGTAAACGAATGGGGCTCGAAAAAGTTCCAGAATCCAACAAATGGGATTCGATTGACGAACTTTCCCTCGCATGAGAGTTAAAAATGGGTACGCTTTAACCGTATCGCAAGGCGGGTTTACGTTAAATCCCGCCGACAACTTCCGGAGCCATCATGCTGGCAAAGACACTCAAACGAATCGTCGACAAAAACTTCACCTCCGCCAAGGAGATCAGCGAGCTGACGGGGGTCAGTCAATCCACGGTGTACCGCTGGATCGCGGGGCAGTCCCAGCCGGACTTCGATTCGGTTCGGCTGCTCGTGCGTCTGCTGCCCGATGCCCGGGCTCAGAAAGAATTGATCCTCACCTTCGCGGCCGGGACAGACTGGCACGTCACGCGGATGGAGCTTGAACTGGACGTCAATTCCGACGGCAAGATCGACGCGGAAGACGCCCTAGACGCGAGTTGCCTGGCGCTGAAAACCTCCAGCGATACGCTCCTCTCGATCCGCGAAGCAAGTAAAGGCAAGATCCTCTCCAGCGATGAAACACTCGAACTCATCGCTGCGCTGAACCACACCGTCCGCCATTGCACGATCACCCAGCGCATCCTGGTGGACATGTCCGAACAGCGCAAGAAGCGGAAGTTGAAATTGGTGAAGTGATTTTCGAGACTTCGTTTTTGACAGGATTTCAGGATTTGCAGGATGAACAGGATCAGATTTTGAATTGAATCCTGTTAATCTTGAAAATCCTGTAATCCTGTCCTAATCCGAATTAGAGGAACTGATCGTTAGCTCGATTGGCTTGGTCTCATCTTTCGCGCCCTCGATGTGCAGCTTGTCGGCGCGTTGCGTGGACCAGTCTTCGACATCGAGATCAGGAGCAGACTCGCCGTCGTGGGATTTAATCTTGTTGTAAGCGTTGTCGCGCTGGGCGGGGATGAAGCCCGCGTCGCGGATCAGTCGGCAGAGCACCGCTTCATTCAAACAATACGTCGTGCCCGCCGCGCTGACGACGTTTTCTTCCATCATCACCGAGCCCATATCGTTAGCACCGTAAAAAAGCGCCAGCTCGCCGATGTGCGGCCCCATGGTGACCCAGCTTGAGCCGATGGAGTGGATGTTGTCCATGAACAGTCGGCTGATCGCCTGCATCCGCAGGTACTCGGTCGCCCCGGCGAGGCGGACGACTTTGCCGGCCCGGGGGGATGCTAAGCCGCAAGCGGCTTTGTCGATGGGATCGACCTTGCCGTCGAGCACGGCTTGTGCGAGAAGATCGCCGGGGAAAGATTCACCCGTTGAGCGGTCGTAGTCCGGCAAATGCCCGAGCGGCGTGTTCTCGCGTTGGAAAGGCCATGCGATGAAGGCCATGTACTTGCCGGGGTAGTTGTTTGCGATCGCTTCGTCTTGTCGCGTCCGGATACGGCTCATGTGGTCGAAGCGATCGGCGACGCCTTCGATGTGACCAAACATCATCGTGCCGGAGGTCTTCATCCCGAGTTTGTGCGCGGTGGCCATAACGTCGAGCCATTGGTCGGCCGTCGCCTTGCCGATGCCGATACGCCGCCGGACATGCTCCGCAAAGACCTCCCCCCCACCGCCGGGCAGCGAGTCCAAGCCCGCTTCCATCAGCATGCGCATGATCGCTTCGAGCTTGCCCAGCCAAACATCACGTGGCAACTCGTGGCCCTTCTTCGGGTCCGTCTTTGGAAAGCCGTCCATCTCGTACACCGCGACAAACTCCACGAACTCCGGCGGACTAAACCCATGAATATGAATATGCGGGAACTCGGCCTTCAAACCTATAAGCACATCAATATAAAAATCAACGCCAAGGTGCGGGTGCATCCCGCCTTGCAAGAGCACCTGCGTCCCGCCGATGTCTGACAGCTCGCGGACTTTGTCATGGAGCTGTTGCTTGGTCAGCACGTAGGCATCGTCGTCGCCTTCCTTGCGGAAGAAGGCACAGAACGTACACGATGCCGAGCAGACATTGGTATAGTTGATATTGCGGTCGATGATGTAGGTCCGCGTCGCGCCGTCCTCGGCCTTGCCATGGATGCGATCGGCCACCGCACTGGACCATCGGCCCAAGGCATGCAGCGAGGCCTCGTTGTAAAGACGCAGCGCATCGCGGACCGACAGCCGGTGTTTCCCAGCAATCACCGCGTCAAGCTTGAGGTCTTGTTCGAGTTGGGCGTCGGCCTTGTGCATCGTGACATCATAGCCACGTTTTCAAGGCATTTTTTAACCGCCAAGGCGCCAAGTGCGCCAAGGAAGGCATCAAGGCATCGGCCGAGAAAAAACAACAGACCCAAACCCCTCATTGCCTTTGGGGTGTCGGGGCAAAGCCCTGACCGCCCGCCGCGCAGGCGCCACCAATAAAGAAACCCCGCCGAAAAGAACCTTTAGACTTCTTCGATCTGCTTGGTCTTATCCGTGATGAGCTTATCCACCTCGGCCTCGTGCTTCTTGAGCAGCTCCTGCACGTCGCCCTTCGCGCCCTTGACCGCGTCCTCGCTCAGGCCAAGGCTCTTGTCCTTCTCAGCCTGATCGATGTGCTTGTTCGCATCGCGGCGGGCGTTACGGATCGTCACCTTTGCCTGCTCGCCCATCGACTTACAAGAAGCGATCAGCTCCTTACGTCGGTCGCCCGACAACGCCGGGATCGAGATGCGCACCGTCTTGCCGTCGGCCTGTGGGTTCAGGCCCAGCCCGGCCTTCTCGATGCCTCTGATAATGTCCTGCACCGTGCCGGGGTCGAACGGCTTGACGAGCAACTGCGTCGGCTCGGGGGCCTGCACCATCGCCAACGAACGCAAGTCCGTCTCACTGCCGTACGCTTCAACTTTGACGAACTCGATCAACGCTGGCGTCGCCCGCCCGGTGCGCACACCCTTGAGCTCGCTCTTGAGGTAATCAACGGCCTTGATCATCTGGGCCGAGGCTTCTTTTTCGATGGTGTTCAGGTCCATGGTGGTTCTCTCATTCGTATCGTAGCGAGGGGCCATGATAGGTTGCTGATTCTGATTCCGCGAGCGGCGTGATGTAGGCAATAGGGAATCGGCAGTCGGGAGTAGGACAAGGCAACAAATACGAGCCACCGATTGCCTATTCCCGAATCACTAATCCCTAGACGGACACTCTTGTCCCGTGCTGCGTGCCCGCCACCACTTCCGCGATGTGGCCGGGGGTCTTCATATTGAACACCACGATCGGGATCTTCCGCTCTCGGCACATCGCGAACGCCGTCAGGTCCATCACCGCCAATTGCTTCTCGATCGCTTCATCAAACGTCAGCGACTCGTACCGCACCGCGTCGCCAAACTTGTTCGGGTCTTTGTCGTAGATGCCGTCGACCTTGGTGGCCTTGAGCACCGCGTCCGCGCCGATCTCGGACGCACGCAGGGCCGCGGCGCTGTCGGTGGTAAAGAACGGGTTTCCCGTCCCGCCGACGAAGATGACGACTCGGCCTTTTTCCAGGTGCCGGATCGCTCGGCCGCGGATGTAGTTTTCCGCCACCGACGAGATCGCCAACGCAC
>JARFRI010000402.1 GCA_029287335.1 Phycisphaera sp.
CATCCGTTCCCGACCCAACGTTGCCCGAAAACCTGGCGCGGGCGCACGGCCGAGGCCTGCTGATGATGCGCACGTTCTTTGATGATGTCCGCTTCAACAAGCTCGGCAACGTCGTGACATTGACCGTCAAGAACCGCCATCAAGTCTGCGGCGAAAGTACCGGGTCCGTCGAAAATGCGGCGTGAATTGGATCGATGATTTAGTAATAGAAAAACCCCGCCATCACGGCGGGGTTTTGTTCTGTGCTTAGTTATGCCGCTTTTACTTGCGCTCTTGGGTTTGCTTGACCTTCATGGGCATGGTCGCGGTCATCTTCATGGCCTGCTGGCCGTTGGCGGTCATCTCCATGTTCATATCCATGTCGCCCTCAAAGTCTTGGGCGGTCGTGTAGTTGGTCAGGTTGCGGTAGATCGAGCCATCGCCCTTCATCTTGATGGAGATGTTCACCTTGGTCGTTGGCTCGGGTGACATGTCCATCGTGATGGTGCCGTCCATCTTGAAGTCGAGGA
This sequence comes from Phycisphaera sp., assembly GCA_029287335.1. GTDB lineage: Bacteria > Planctomycetota > Phycisphaerae > Phycisphaerales > Phycisphaeraceae > JAHQVV01. The sequence goes on from JARFRI010000402.1 coordinate 510, forward strand.
CCGCGATGAGCTTGCCGTCTTCTTTCTTCAGATCGACCATCTCGAAGGCCATCTCGCCCTCAAACTTCGCGCCGGGGATACCGCTTTGGCCCATGAAGGCCTGCATCATTTCGTCTTCGATTTTCCACTTGTCGCCAACGCCGACCGGCTTGTCGGGGAACACCATGCGGGGATCGACATAGCCCGCGTTCTTGATCATGTCTTTGGCCTCATCGGGAAGCGCTGCGCCTTCGACTTCCGTCTCCCAGCCGTCGGCGGTCTTGGTCTGGGTCAAGATCGCGCCCTGCATGTTCGTATCTTCCTGCTCATTGGTCTGACCAAACATCGTCGTCTTGGAAACAGACTTGGCTTTGACAAACTTGCTTTGAATTTTCGTCGGCGTGCCTTCGGTGACTTCGAGGATCTTCTGCTCGATGACGTTGGTCGAGTCGGTTTCCATTTGGCCCTGGAGGACCTGGCCCTGCACGCTCATGTTCAAGGTGCCTGGGTCGGTGTCGGTCTCGACGGTCGCGACGATGGTTTCGCCGGCCTCTGGCGCGGGGCCGCGGAGATCGACTTTTTCACTGAGCGCGGGCAGCGCGAGCAGCAAGGCGAGGGTGGTGGCAGCGATTTTTAGACGCATGGGGTGTCTTTCCGTGAGGTGTTGCGGGGCATCTGCAGAGCCGAAGCGATACCGGGCACTTGGCCAAGGGTTGCACGATTGTAAGGGATCGGTGGTTCAGATAACGAAAAAATCAAGCGCCGATTTCCGAGCCCAGCGACGCGAGCAGGGCGGCGTGGCACTTACAGCCCAGTAAAAAGCGGTCCAGGCCGAAGTGCTCGTTGGGGCTGTGGATGCTGTCGGAGTTGAGCCCAAAGCCGATGAGCAGGGTGTCCAGGCCCAGTTGGGTCTTGAAGTCTGCGACGACAGGGATCGTCGCGCCTTCACGGACGAGCACGGGCGGCTTGCCGGTGACCTGCTTGATTGCGCGTGAGGCGGCATCGACCCACGGGCTGTCGGTCGGCGTGGCGACGGGGTGTGCCTCGCCGTGGTGATGCAGTTCCCATCGGCAGTCGCCGACGTCTTGATCGTTGATCCATTTTTCAAACGACGCCGCTACCTTCTTGGGGTCCATGTTGGCGGGTATGCGGAAGCTGACCTTCGCGCCGGCGAACGCGGGAATGACGGTCTTGGCGCCCTCACCCATGTACCCGCCGTAGAGGCCGTTGACATCGCAGCTTGGTCGTGCCCAGCGGCGCTCCAGGGTGCTGTAGCCTGCTTCGCCGAAGGGCTTGGCCCCGACGTCGCCGAGATATTGCGATTCATCGAAGCCCAGTTGCTTCCACGCCGCTCGTTCGGAATCTTCCGGGGGCGCGACGTCATCGTAGAACCCGGGGATGGTGACGCGGTTGTTGTCGTCAAAGAGTTTGCCAAGCGTGCGGGCGAGCAGGGTGGCGGGGTTGGCAAGGGTGCCTCCGTAGACGCCCGAGTGCAGGTCGCGGGATGGGCCGTGGAGTTTGAGGTCGTAGTAAACCAGTCCGCGCAGGGCGTAGGTGATCGCGGGGGCCGGGCCATCGACGCCTTCCCACATGCTCGTATCGCTGACCACGCAAAGGTCTGCTTTCAATAGCTCGGCATGCTGCTCAAGCACCTTCGGCAGCGTCACACTGCCACACTCTTCTTCGCCCTCGATGAGCAGCGTGACGTGACAGGGCAGCTTGCGCCCCGTCTCAAGGTAGGCACGCATCGCCTCGACGAACATCATCACCTGCCCCTTGTCGTCGCAGGCCCCGCGCGCATAGACCTTGCCGTCGCGGATCGTCGGCTCAAAAGCGGGCGTGGTCCATAGGTTCAGCGGGTCGGGCGGCTGCACGTCGTAGTGCCCGTAAAACAACACGCGCGGCGCGTTGATGTTTTCGACGATCGCGTTAGTCGAGCGGGCGACCACGACGGGGTGCCCGCCGGCCTCGATGACATCGACATCGAGTTTGAGTTGTTTTAAATCATCTGATACCCATGATGCGGCCTTGCGGACATCAGCCGCGTAGGCCGGGTCGGTGCTGACGCTGGGGATCGCCAGCAGATCGCACATGCGCTGCACCGCGTGGTGGTGGTCGGCATCAAGGTGGTCGAGGAGGGGTTGCAGTTCAGTTGTCATCTTGTTTCTCAATAGCGACCTGCACCTTGCCCGCTTCAATCCGTACTGGATATGTCGGCACAGGCGGCTCGAACTCGGGGTATTCAAGGTTGGTGCCGGTCTTCAGGTTGTAGGCGTAGCCGTGGTACGGGCAGGTGATCGTGATGCCGCGCACTTCGCCCTCTTCAAGCGGTCGGCCAGCGTGCGGGCACTGGTTGGCGATGGCGTAAGGCTGTCCATCGACATTCAGCACGACGAGGGCCTTGCCCGCGACGCTCGTACAAAGACGACCACCAGTGGGCAGTTCGTCCGCGTCGGCGATATCAGTCCAGTCACTCATCAGGACCATCTTATCCGCTACGCCCACGGCGAATCGGCGTAGGATGCCTCTATGCAACCAGGCAGGACGACCGGACAGACCGACTACACCGCAGTGACCCTGCAACTGGCCGCCAAGGCGCTGGCCAGCGCAACGGACTCGGCCCCCCACCGACAACGCGAGGGCGAATTGCGCTGGCCGATTGCCAACGCGCTGCCCGCGGCGCGGATACTTGTGGATCAGTCTGCGATTGGAGACGCATCGCTACTGAACGGTGCCGCAAAATCACTGGTGCAAACGCTCGCCGAGGACACGGGCAAGGTGACCGATGGCTTTGGCCACGCCCGTCCAAGCTACGCGCTGCTCGCCATCCACCTGCTCGGCAGCGCCGCACGTCTGACCAACGACCAAGACACACTTGAGCGCACCAAACAAGCCGCGATCAGCCTGCTCAACCGTAATCCTCAACAGACCGGTCCGCCCGACCCGCGCCTGGCCATCTGGCGTCGCCTCATCGCCCGGCAGCACGGGCTGCACGAAGCCGAGGAATTGCCCCTGCCCAACATCGACCCCGCGCCGCTGATCCCGCTGGGACTCAACGACCTCATCGATAGCTGGACCTACTACGAACTCGTCGGTCTGCACGGCCTACACCTCTGTCAACAGATCGAACCCGACGACACGCTGGCCCAATCCGTCCGCTCCGCAACGCTTTATCACCTGGGCCATACCCAGCCCGACTACACCACCTACCAGCCCTGGGGCTTGGCCGCGTTCGCCTCGGAAGCGCAGACCGCCGTCTTTGCCGAGCAGCAGTTGCACGATGTCGCCACACACCTGAGTATTGAGGGCCCCGGGGGCGCGGTCTTGCCCGCGCTGCTGCTCGCGGACAACGCCGCAGCGATGTCGGGTACCCTTACTAAGGTTTGGCAGCGCATTTGAGCACGGAGGGTCACGATGAAGCGCTTCAGTAGAATATTTGACACCAGCGGACGGGGGCTATTGATGGGCTGCCTCGTCGCTGGTTCGTTTGGCTTGGCCATGTCGAGCCTGGCTCAGGATGACCCGGCACCGGTCGCCGGCGATGAGGCCGACGCGACGGAAGAGGTCTTGCTGGAAGAGGAACAAGCCCGTTCTGAGCAAGCCGCATTGGACTCCGAACTCGCCAGCGCCAAGCGCTTCGAGGCCGAACTCGATGCGCTGCTGCTGGCCAACGGCCAACTCGATGGGGTACAGGAAGACGCGTCCGCAAAACTGCGCAGCCTGGCCACACGCTGCGGCATCCTCGCCAACAGCGCGATGCACGAAGAGGTCCGCCTTGTGCTGCTGAACTACCAGGCCCGAGCCTTGGCAGCATTGGCCTCGCTCGTCCCCGTCGGCCAAGCGCAAGACGCCGGCTGGATCGAGCAGCTCAACGACACCGCACAGCAAATCGCCGCGGTCGACCTGCCCGGCGCGCTCCCGGCCGCGGACTACTGGCTGTTGATCGGAGAAACCCAGCGAGGATTCATCAACAGGACACAGGCTCAGCGACAGGTCCATTTCGAAGAATTGCTCAACCTCTTTATCGAGAAGCACGCACAAGACCCCGACGCCACCGAGTACCTCATCGATACCCGTCTATCGCTTGCTCAACTGATGGACCAACGCGGTGCTCAGCGCGATGCAAAAAAACAACTCGACCAGATCGGCAAGCTCCCTGCCCACAGCCCGCGCCTTGGCGAGGTCAAGCGCCTGCGCGCGAGCGTCGCAAGACTTGGCAAGCCCATCGCGTTTGAGTCGATCTCAACCCAGCTCTCCCGCTGGCGTGTGTCGGATCACTCGGGCAAGCCGGTATTGATCCATGTCTATGCCGACAGCGTTGAGCCGTCGGTGCGGATGATCGATGTGATCAGCCGATCGATCGTTGAGGGCTCGCTCAGCGGTTTCGCGGTCGTCTCGCTTCGCGTCGGTGAGCCGACCGCGGGTACCGCCACGCCGCCTTGGCCGACCCTGCCGGTGCAGCTTGAGCCCGACGGCGTCCTCGACCTGCTCGGCGTCAAGGCCGTGCCGACGCTCGCATGGCTTGACGAACAAGGCAAGCTGGCCTCCATCGGCACCACCGTCGCGGTCTTGAATCAGCTCGATGCGATCATTCCCAAAGCACAAGAAGAATCCGCGGCTGATGCAGAACCCGACACCGACGCTGACCCGCCATCAGACCCCGACCCGCCAACCGAACCCAAAGATGCGGATGTAGATAAGTTCCCTTTTTGATTAATTTTCCGACAATCATTTAAATGAGATGCTGGGGTCGTCTATAGTAGGTTCAGAGGCTTTTAAAGCCTTGATTGCCTGCTTAAGGAGCCCGCAATGACCGCCGTCCAAGCCCGCCACGAGATGCAAGCCATGACCGACCACACCGCCTTAAAAGACTGGGTCAAGAAGACCGCCGACCTCTGCAACCCCGACGACATCGTTTGGTGCGACGGCTCCAAAGACGAGTACCAGCGCATGTGCCAGCTCATGGTCGACGCCGGCACCGCCCAATGGCTCGCCCAAGACAAAAAGCCCAACTCGATCCTCGTACGCTCAGACCCCGCCGACGTCGCGCGTGTCGAGGACCGCACGTTCATCTGCAGTGCGAAGGAAGAAGACGCCGGCCCGACCAACAACTGGAAGTCTCCCGAAGAGATGCACGAGATCCTTCGTCCGCTTTTCCGCAACGCCATGTTGGGGCGCACCATGTACGTCATCCCCTTCTCCATGGGTCCCGTCGGCTCACCCATCGCACACATCGGTGTCGAGATCTCCGACTCGCCCTACGTCGTCGCCAACATGCACATCATGACCCGCGTCGGCAAGCCCGTCCTCGACGTCCTCGGAACCGATGGCGAGTTCGTTCCCGCCATCCACTCCGTCGGCATGCCACTAAACCCGGGCGTCAAGGACGTGTCCTGGCCCTGCAACGCCGACAACAAATACATCTGCCACTTCCCCGAAACCAAAGAAATCTGGTCCTTCGGCTCCGGCTACGGCGGCAACGCACTGCTCGGTAAAAAATGCTTCGCCCTCCGTATCGCGTCCGTCATGGCAAAAGAACAAGGCTGGATGGCCGAGCACATGCTCATCTTGAAATTGACCTCGCCAGAAGGTGAAGTCAAGCACATCTGCGGCGCCTTCCCCTCCGCCTGCGGCAAGACCAACCTCGCCATGCTCACCCCGACCCTGCCCGGCTGGAAAGTCGAGACCGTCGGCGATGACATCGCCTGGCTTAAGTTCAACGAACAAGGCGAACTGCACGCCATCAATCCCGAGTACGGCTTCTTCGGCGTCGCGCCCGGCACCAACTACAAAACCAACCCCAACGCGATGGAATCGCTCAAAGAAAACAGCATCTTCACCAACGTCGGCAAGACGCCGGACGGCGATGTCTGGTGGGAAGATATTGATCGGCCCGCCCCCGACCTGCTCATCGACTGGCACGGCAAAGAATGGGTCCACTACGACAGCGAAAACAAAGCCGCCCACCCCCACGCCCGCTTCACCGCACCCGCATCACAGTGTCCGGTCATCGCGGACAACTGGGAAGACCCTGCAGGCGTGAAGATCGACGCCATCCTCTTCGGCGGACGACGCTCCACCGGACAACCCCTCGCCCTCCAGTCGTTCAGCTGGGAGCACGGCACGTTCCTCGGCTCCACCATGGCCAGCCAAAAAACCGCCGCCGCCGCGGGCAAGGTCGGCGAACTCCGCTTCGACCCCATGGCCATGCTCCCCTTCTGCGGCTACAACATGGCCGACTACTTCCAACACTGGCTGGATATGGGCAAGCGCGGCGGTGACAAAATGCCGCGCATCTTCTATGTCAATTGGTTCCGCCGCGCCGACGATGGCCACTGGCTCTGGCCCGGCTTCGGCGAGAACTGCCGCGTCCTCAAATGGGTCTGTGAAAGATGTGATGGAAAGGGCGACACCGTCGAAACCCCGCTCGGTCTGCTGCCAACCAAAGACGCCATCGACACCACCGGCCTGAACCTACCCGAAGAAGACATGGCCGAACTCCTGCGCGTCGACCACGAAGAATGGCAACAAAAAATCCCCCTCTTCCGCGAGCACTACGCCAAGTTCGGCGACAAACTCCCTAAAGAACTGAAT
>JARFRI010000038.1 GCA_029287335.1 Phycisphaera sp.
GATTTCGATTCCGCCTGGAAGAACAGAGAGGTCTTGGAATTACGTGGGATCAAGCTCAACGTCATCGGGCTGGACGACCTGATCACCGCGAAGAAAGCGGCCGGGCGAGACCAAGACCGACTTGATGTCAAAGCCTTAGAACTCAGCAAGGCAATCCTGGCCCGTCAAGATCAAGATAAACCAAACGCCGATTGATCTAAGAAGAATACGCGAGGAAGTATCCCGCTACTCATTTCACCCCGCCGCTTCGATGCCCATGACTTTGTCGAGTCGGCGTTGGTGGCGTTCTTCTTTCGAGAACGTCGCACCGAGGAACGCACGGACCAAGACATCCGCGACCGCCCCGCCGATGATGCGTGAGCCCAAGCACAGCACATTCAGATCGTCGTGCTCGACGCCTTGCGCCGCAGAGTACGCGTCGTGGCAGACCGCGGCCCGCACGCCCTTCATCTTGGTTGCGGCGATCGATGCACCCACGCCCGAGCCGCACAGCAGCACGCCACGCTCGGCTTGGCCGTGCTGGATCGCCTGGCCGATGTAGCGGGCGAAGTCCGGGTAGTCGTCGTCTTTGTCGTACTGGTGCGCACCGAGGTCCAGGACCTCATGGCCCAGGGACTTGACCAGTTCCGCGATCTCAGTTTTTAAGGGCAGTCCCGCGTGGTCCGCCGCCAATGCAACCTTCATCGATTCGATCTCCAAGGCATGAAGCAGGCATTATGGCGGAAATCAAATGACCTCGCATCCTTTGACAACGATCCGTTAGCCGGCGGGCTTGTCCCGCCGATGGATCGGCCCGACAAGCGGGCCGGCTAACGACACCCACACGAAACCTACCACTGCACCCCGACCTGCTTGCGCATCGCGTCAATCACCTTCGCGTTGCCGATCGACTCCTCGGGTGTGATGAACGGCGGGTCGCCATCCAGCACCGCCTCGGCAAACGCGTCCGCCTCCAACGCATACAACGGCTTGTCCGCGTGGGTCGTGAACGTCTGCAACTGCTCGCCGGCCTCATCGGGCACGCCGTCCTGCCTCGGCCGCTGCATGGTGCGGAGCATCCAGGTCGGCTCGGCGACGCCGGGCTTCCACGGCACGGGCACCTCGATGTACCCGAGCGTCCCGCAGATCTGCGCGAGGTTGCTGGCCTGGGTGTCCATCGCGCAAGTCATCGTCGACACAATGCCCGACGGGTAGGTCAGCACGGCCGAGGCGCTGACATCGATCGCCCCACCATCGGTGGAGTCCTGCAGTCGGCCGACGGCCTGGATGGTCGTCGGGTCTTCGCCGGTGATCTGTCTTGCGAGGTCAATGCAGTAGCAGCCGATGTCCATGATCGCGCCGCCGCCCAGAGACTGATCAAAGCGTGTGTTGCCGTTGATCTTTTCGGTGCGGTAGCAGAAGGTGGTGCGGATGAGCTTGACCTCGCCGATCGCGCCTTCACGGATTTTGGCGAGCACCGCTTTGGTCTGCGGGTGGGTGCGGTACATGAACGCTTCGACAAGTATGCGGCTTGCCCGCTTAGCACTGTCAAACATCTCTTCGGTTTCTTTGGCGTCCATGCCCATCGGCTTCTCACAGAGCACGTGCTTACCCGCAGCCAGTGCCTTGAGCGTCCATTCCTTGTGATAGAGATTGGGCAGCGCGTTGTAGACCGCATCAACGTTGGGGTCGGCGAGCAACGCGTCGTAGCTGCCGTGTGCGGTGGGGATGTTGTATTGGGTTGCGAAGGCTTTCGCGTTGTCGATCGAGCGTGACGCGACCGCACTGCAAACCGACCGCGTCGCCCCGCCGTTGATGCCCTCGATAAATTGCCGGGCGATATTGCCGGTGCTGATGATGCCGAAGCGAAGTTGTTCCATGGCGAGGATTGTAAAGCAGAATCGTTCGAAAAGGCTGTTGGATCAGCAGCACTTCGCGGTCAGGTCGAACGCGACGAAAGAACCCACCACGCCTGAAACTGCTCAATTCGCGGTCATGGTGCTGACACGGCGATGTGGGCTATCCATCCTCGCTTGATTAGTACCCAAACACGCCGTATCAAAATGGTCGACGAAAGCGAAACACTCAAGATCATTGCCGATCAAAGGATCACGCCGGCTCGATCGGCTTGTCATCCCGCTTGTACCAGTACCCGCACAGGCTCTTGAAGCGGACCGCGAAGGGGAAGATCAGCATCATCAGCAGCATGCCGTAGACCTTCGGCCCGTTGTCGAGCTTGCGCGACGAGGTCACGACGGGGATCCCGATGACGTGCAGCTTGCGCTGCGGGTCCTGTCGCCGGCCCCAGCGTTTCAGCGCCCGGGCCAGCCAGATCTCTTCGCTGGCGTAAAGCGATTCGTTAAACCCCCCGACCGCATCGAACGCGTCGCGTCGGCAGAAGAAGTAGCTGCCCGCGGGGTAGCTCATCTGTCGCGATGTCCAGTTCCAAAGTCCAGCAAGCTTTCGCGTCAGCCAACTCGGCGGCGGATCAAGCTCGACCTCCGCCCCGCCGCCCACCCGGTCTTCGCGGGTCATGTGCTCAAGGGTCGCGATCAACAGCTCGGCCGAGGGACGGGTGTCGGCATCGATGAAAATCAGTACCGGCGACTGGGCGGCCTTGGCCCCGGCGTTACGGGCCTTGGAGATCATGTTCACTGGCTCGAAGACCACCGTCGCACCCAGTTCCTCGGCGACCTTTGCCGTCGCGTCCTTCGAGTTGTTGTCCACGACGATCAACTCGCCACGGGCCGACACGCCAGCCATCGCC